>JAZRON010000093.1:0-6530 GCA_045648725.1 Faecalimonas sp. | reverse complement strand
ACAAAAACGGGAATCTGTCAAAGAACAGTTTGGCATTTATGTAACAGCTGACAACAATGAAGTGGTGGAAAAAGCAGATGTGATTGTCTTATCTGTCAAACCACAGTTTTATGAAGAGGTAATCAGTGAAATCAGAGAGTTTATTAGTGAAAATCAGATTGTCATTACAATTGCACCGGGGAAAACACTTGCCTGGCTTGCGGAAAAGTTTGGAAAAGAAGTGAAAATGGTTAGAACCATGCCAAATACTCCGGCTTTGGTTGGCGCAGGTATGACGGCTATGTGCCCAAATCAACATATGACAGAAGAGGAAACTGCATACGTGCAAAGTCTCTTGGAAAGTTTCGGACGAGTGGAGATTGTTCCGGAACGCCTGATGGATGTGGTGGTTTCCACAAGCGGAAGTTCACCGGCTTACGTATTTATGATGATTGAAGCCATGGCAGATGCAGCAGTTTCCGGTGGAATGCCAAGAGCACAGGCTTACCAGTTCGCAGCTCAGGCTGTGATGGGAAGTGCCAAGATGGTACTGGAGACAGGAAAGCATCCGGGGGAACTTAAAGATATGGTGTGTTCGCCAGGGGGTACAACCATTGAGGCAGTTCGTACGCTAGAGAAATATGGGTTTAGAAGTGCGGTTATCGAAGCCATGAAGGTTTGTGAAGAGAAATCAAAATCCATGTAGAGAAAAATTAAAAGAAAAATGCACCTGAAGTGAAGAATTATATATCTATCACTGAAAGGTGCATTTTGTGTTTTGCAAACTTATATAGTTTACGACCTCCCTGGTACAATCTCCACCTGCATATCTCGGTATTCCTTTGGTGAGATTCCATACTCTTTTTTAAATGCCCGATAAAAACTGGAGTAGTCTCCAAATCCATACATGTGATACACATCCGTAATATTCATGTTTGCTCGTATGGCTTCTTGGCATAGAGCAAGTCGCTTTTTAGTAATATATTGATGTATGGAGAGGCCAATGTTGTCTTTGAATATATGGGCAATGTGGTATTTGCTCACGTAAAATTCTTCAGACAATTTTTCTAAAGACAACTCTTCTTCCAAATGCTCTTCAATATATTCCACCAACTTAGAGTAAAGAGAGGCATCGCTGGTCAACTGCTTTGGCTCCAGTATATCGTATACAAGTCGATTAATACTCAACATAAAATCTTCTACATAAAGTTCAATTTGCAACTCTTTCCCAAAGCGATTTGACTGCATTTCTTCCAAAAGACGTAGCATTTTGGATTGTAGAGAGTTTAATGCAATCTGGTCTAAATGCCAGATGTATTGTTTACTCTTTTGTGCGTAGTTGATTACATAGGTGTAATAAGGGGAAATCTGAGCCAAATGCTCATAATATTCTTTGCTAATCCAAAAAACAAAGCGACGATATGGTACTTCCGAATTATGAATAATGGCACGGTGTGCCATGTTTGGAGGGATGAGCATAGTGTCTCCAAATTGAATGGGATAGATATCCTTCCCTACCTGCATGCTGATATCGCCTTCCACAAAGAAATAAAATTCGTAGTAATTGTGGGTGTGGGCATCGATTTTCTTAAGGTTACGGTCATCGTAATAGAATAGTTCGAAATCCCGTGACACCATGTTCTGCCTTGCATGAAAAGTGGATCGCAATTTCTTTTTCATTACCTGTTGTCTCCTTGGAATGTAATTGTTCAGAGTCACACCTCAAAAACACTACGTGTTTCCTCGGTGTGGCGTATCCGCCAAAGAAATTTTCAAAAAGCATTTATTTATGCAAGCATAACTCATGCTTTTTGAAAATTGCCTTGGCTCTGAACAATTACAAATTTTAACACGAAACAGCAAGAATTGCAATGTATACAACAAATTCGTCAATGGATAATTTTTTTGTTTCCATATATAATAAAAATAATGAAAACCAAGGAGGCAAATTAAAATGAAATTAAATGCACAAGGACTTGCGGACAGAAAACAATGGGAAGAAAAAGGTTACGCACTTCCACAATTTGACAGAGAAGCAGTAACAAAGGCTACAAAAGAAAATCCATTCTGGATTCACTTTGGGCCAGGAAATATTTTCCGTGCATTTCAGGCAAATGTAGTACAGAATCTTTTGAATGCAGGCTTACTTGACAGAGGGCTTGTAGTAGCAGAAGGATATGACTATGAAATCGTAGAAAAGATGAATCATCCATGTGATGACTACAATCTTCTTGTTACATTAAAGGCTAACGGAACTGTAGAAAAGACAGTAATCGGGTCGGTAGTAGAATCTTTAACGGTAGATTCCACAAATGAAACAGATTGGACAAGATTAAAAGAAATTTTCGGAAAAGATTCACTTCAGATGGCTTCGTTTACCATTACAGAAAAAGGTTACAGCCTTGTAAATGGTAGAGGTGATTATCTTCCAGGTGTACCGGAAGATTTGGCAAATGGACCGAAAAACGCTATGAGTTACATGGGTAAAGTTACTGCACTTGTTTACGCAAGATATGAAGCAGGACAAAAACCAATCGCTATGGTAAGTATGGACAACTGTTCACACAACGGTGACAAGTTATATGCGGCAGTAAATGCATTTGCAGAAGCTTGGGTAAAAAATGGGGTTGTTGATGCAGGATTCTTGGCATATGTAAATGATAAAAACAAAGTATCATTCCCATGGTCTATGATCGACAAAATCACACCAAGACCGGACGCGTCTGTAGAAGCGATCTTAAAGGCAGATGGAATCGAAGGTTTGGAACCAGTTATTACTTCTAAAAATACTTATGTAGCTCCTTTCGTAAATGCAGAGGAAACAGAATACTTGGTAATTGAAGATGCGTTCCCGAACGGAAGAAATGCAGCTCTTGAAAAAGGCGGACTCATGTTCACAGAACGTGAAACAGTAGATAAAGTTGAAAAGATGAAAGTATGTACATGCTTGAATCCGCTTCACACATGTCTGGCAGTATTCGGGTGTATTCTTGGCTACGAAAAGATTTCAGATGAAATGAAAGATGCAGAGCTTAAGAAATTGGTAGAGACAGTTGGTTATGTAGAAGGACTTCCTGTAGTAGTAAATCCAGGTGTTCTTGATCCAAAAGAATTTATTGACACAGTGCTTGACGTACGTATTCCAAACCCATTTATGCCGGATACACCACAACGTATTGCAACAGATACATCACAAAAATTGGCAATTCGTTTCGGTGAAACAATCAAAGCGTATGCTGCTTCAGAAGAATTAGATGTAGCAGACCTTAAGTTAATTCCAGTAGTATTTGCAGGATGGTTAAGATACCTTATGGGTGTAAATGACAACGGCGAAAAATTCGAACTTAGTCCAGACCCACTTCTTGATACAGTATGTCCATACGTGGCAGGATTTGAATTAGGAAAAGAAGCAGATGCAGAAGCGGCATTAAAAGGAATCCTTGAAGATGCTAAGATCTGGGGTGTAAATCTCTACGAAGTTGGTATGGCAGACAAAGTTTGCGGATACTTCAATGAAATGATTGCAGGACCTGGAGCTGTTAGAGCAACACTTAAAAAATACGTGTAAGGAGAGAAAGTGCGATGAAAGCATTTATGGATAAAGATTTCTTGCTGTCTACAGAGACAGCAAAGAAATTATATCATGAGTACGCAGCGGTGATGCCGATTATCGATTACCACTGCCATATTAATCCACAGGAAATTTACGAAGATAGAAAATTCGAGAACATCACACAGGTCTGGCTAGGAGCTGACCATTACAAATGGCGTCAGATGCGTTCAAATGGAGTAGAAGAAAAATACATCACCGGCGATGCCACAGACCGTGAAAAGTTCCAAAAATGGGCAGAGACTCTTGAGATGGCGATTGGCAACCCGTTGTACCACTGGAGTCATTTGGAATTACAGAGATACTTCGGATACGAAGGACACCTTTCTGGAGACACTGCAGAAGAGGTTTGGAATATCTGTAACGAAAAACTTCAAAATGGTATGTCGGCAAGACAAATGATGAAGATGGCAAACGTTACATTGATTGCCACAACAGACGATCCGGCAGATACATTGGAATGGCATCAGAAGATTGCGGCAGACGAGACATTTGATATTCAGGTACTTCCTGCATGGAGACCGGAAAAGGCTATGAATATTAACAAACCGGATTACATGGATTACTTAAAGAAATTAAGTGATGTGAGTGGTGTAGAGATTAAAGATTTTGCATCTCTTATTGAAGCATTGAAAGTTCGTTTAGACTTTTTTGCTGAAAATGGCTGCTCTATTTCCGACCATTCATTAGAGTATGTAATGTATGCGCCGGCATCAGAGGAAGAAGTAGAGGCCATTTTTGCAAAACGTCTTGGTGGACAAGAAGTGGATGCAGTAGAAAAGAAAAAATTCGAAACAGCATTTATGATTGCTATGGGCAGAGAGTACCACAAGAAAAACTGGGTAATGCAGTTACACTTTGCAGTAAAACGTGATAATAACCAAAGAATCTACCGCAGTGTGGGACCAGACGCAGGTGTGGATTGTATCAGCAACTACACACCGGCTGACCAGATGGCAGATTTCTTAAATGCATTGGCTGAGACAGATGAGCTTCCAAAGACGATTCTTTATTCGTTGAATCCAACTGATAATGCAGCGATTGGAACAATCATGGGATGCTTCCAGAACTCCGATGCCATTGGAAAGATTCAACAGGGAAGCGGTTGGTGGTTCAATGACCATAAGCCGGGCATGATTGAACAGATGACATCGTTGGCAAGCCTTGGGTTGCTTGGAAACTTTATAGGTATGCTTACTGATTCCAGAAGTTTCTTGTCGTATACAAGACACGAATATTTCCGTAGGATTGCATGTGAATTAATTGGTGGCTGGGTAGAAAACGGAGAATACCCTGCAGACTACAAGGTGCTTGAAAAGATTATTAAAGGAATCTCTTACAACAACACTAAGAGGTACTTCGATTTTAATGTTTAAGAATAGGGAGAAAAAAGAGATGAATGAATTATTAACAAAAGTACAAGAAATGGGCGTTGTTCCAGTGGTTGTACTAAACGATGCAAAAGACGCCGCACCACTTGCAAAGGCGTTATGTGAAGGCGGACTTCCATGTGCAGAGGTAACTTTCCGTACAGAAGCAGCAGAAGAATCAATCAGAATCATGGCTACAGAATTTCCAGAGATGCTTCTTGGAGCAGGCACTGTATTGACAATAGACCAAGTTGACCGTGCAGTTGCAGCAGGAGCAAGCTTTATCGTAAGCCCAGGATTTGATCCGGAAATCGTTGATTACTGTATTTCAAAAGATATTTTAGTATTACCAGGCTGCATCACTCCTTCTGAAGTGGCACAAGCTGTAAAACGCGGATTGGAAGTAGTAAAATTCTTCCCGGCAGAACAATTTGGCGGAGTTTCTACAATCAAAGCTTTAGCAGCACCATACACAAACACAAAATTCATGCCAACAGGCGGAATCAGTGCTAAGAATTTAAAAGATTACTTAAGCTTTAAGAAAATCGTGGCATGCGGCGGAAGCTGGATGGTAAAAGGCGATATGATTGAAGCAGGCGAATTTGACAAAATCAAAGAAATGACAGCAGAGGCAGTGGCATTAGTAAAAGAAATTAGAGGTTAATATAAAATTAAGATAGGAGAATAAAACTATGAATTTAAATTTAAGACCAGCAAATGAATGCGCATTTGATGCAGTATCTTTAGGAGAAGTAATGCTTCGTCTCGATCCGGGCGAAGGAAGAATTCGTACAGCCAGACAATTCCGTGCATGGGAAGGTGGCGGAGAATACAACGTTGTTCGCGGACTTAGAAGATGTTTCGGATTAAAAACAGCTGTTATCACAGCATTTGCTGATAATGAAGTTGGTATGCTCATGGAAGATTTTATTCTTCAAGGCGGTGTGGATACATCCTTGATTAAATGGATGAAGACAGACGGTATTGGAAGAACCTGCCGTAATGGTCTCAACTTTACAGAAAGAGGTTTTGGTATCCGTGGTGCAGTAGGATGCTCAGACCGTGCAAATACTGCAATCTCAAAAGCGACACCGGAAGACTTCGATTTTGAATATATTTTCGGAACACTTGGAGTTCGTTGGTTACACACAGGCGGTATCTACGCAGCTTTATCTGAACAATCTTGTGAAACAGTATTAGCAGCAATCAAAACGGCTAAGAAATACGGAACAATCGTATCTTACGACTTAAACTATCGCCCATCTATGTGGAGTGCAATCGGTGGACATGCAAAGGCACAGGAAGTGAATAAAGAAATCGCAAAATACGTTGACGTTATGATCGGTAATGAAGAAGACTTTACAGCATGTCTAGGATTCGAAATCGAAGGTAACGACGAAAACTTAAAAGAGTTAAACATCGAAGGTTACAAGAAGATGATTAACAAAGCAGTAGAAACATATCCAAACTTTAAGGCGGTTGCAACAACACTCCGTGAAGTAAAGACGGCTACTGTAAATGACTGGTCGGCACTTTGCTGGGCAGGTGGAGAAATCTACAAAGCAAAAGAC
>JAZRON010000092.1:0-17576 GCA_045648725.1 Faecalimonas sp. | reverse complement strand
AATCTGTCGATTGGTGTCAATGTTGTCAGCAGAGGCTCTCCCTCTCTTATCCTCATTGTTCTTCTGATTTCTTTGGGTATAACCACACGACCAAGGTCGTCTGAATGTGTCAAGTAAGGACAAATAATTTTTTCAATACCAAAAAGCCCTTGATTTTATTGGGTTTATCGACTTTTTACTTTTTTAGATGTTAAAAATTTGTATTGGGGGCATGTGTTATTTTAGGACAAATTCGAGAAATTACATCCAAATTTCCACTGGATTTCAATTTCATGATTTGCATATACTGTTACTCTTTCGATAGCATCATACATCTTATCCAGCAAAACATCATCGGAGCATCCTAATACCCCAATACCATCTTGCATTTCTGCCATGCGTTTTGTTTCCGCATTTCGTTTACTTATTGCTTCTTCTATTTGTATATTGAGAGATTCAATTCTTTTATCCTCATATTCTTTTTGTTTAGAGTTGTCAGCCTTCTGTTTGATAAACTGCTCCTTTGAAAGTTTTCCTGCTCGATATTCTTCATATAACATAATAGAATCAGACGTTCTGTTCTTTTGACTGCGTTCGATTCTTTGTTGTTCTTCTTGGAGCTTTAAAATTTCTTCATCAAAAGTACTCGTTTCGACCTTGGCTAATTCTATTGCAAGAAACTGTAAATGAGCCTTATATGAACTAAACACGATTTTCTCAATATCTGTTCGACTCCATCGCGTACTTCTACAAACTGCATCTTTTATATACATCTGCGTAGCACAGGAATAATACTCATCACTACCGAAGGTCTTTCTTAATCGTCGCCCACAATGACCACAATAATATACTCTTCAACAAGAACCTTTGGTTCTGCTGCATATGCATATAACAAATCACTCAGACAACCAAACAACATAAGAGCACACAATACTACACCAAGAATTCTTTTACTTTTTTTCACTTATAAGCACCTCCTTATACTAAACCAAATCATCCCATCCACCGGATTCTTCATTTCCATTATCACCACGATCATTTAACCCATTACTGTCAGTAATCGGACATGCATTAAATTTTAAAATCTCTGCAAACGGTATCTCGTACTTCATTTTCATAATCATTATTTCCTTTCAAGACATTATCGTCGTATAAGATATGTATTCTTGTCCACCTCTTCAAGATTGCTATACGCTGTCAAATCCAACTCCACACTTTCCGGTTTCTCCACTATCAGTTCCGTCCAACCGTCATCCAGATTCTTCCACTCCACAAAAATCATTCCATCCGGAGTTCTCGTCTGTCCTTTTGCCCATGTAATTCTTCCACTTTCATCTATCACCGGACAAATGCTTATCTTTTCCGCCGTATAACGAATACCCAACTGCACGGAAAACATCCATTCGCATACAGCGCCAAATGCATAGTGGTTAAAGCTGTTCATGCTTGGATTATTAAATCCCTTTCCTTTTACATAACTGTCCCAACGTTCCCAAATAGATGTGGCACCATTCACTACCGGATAGCACCATGACGGAAAATCCTTTTTTGTGAACACTTCATAAGCTAAGTTATACTCACCTAGCCCACAGAGAACAGGAAGTAAATATTTCACTCCCACAAATCCAGTAGACAAGTGATTGTTATGTCTCTTTAAAGAAGCCATCAGATGTGGTCTTATTTCTTCTGCAGTCATTATTTCAAAGGTGTATGCTAAACAATATGCTGTCTGCGTATCACTAGAGAGACGATAGTCTGATTGCATAAATTCCTGTCTGAAAGCACTCTTGATTCTTTCAAACAGTTCCTTATAATGTTTCGCCTCATCATCTCCTACGATTTCGCACATCCGACTAACCAGTAATGAACTATAACCCATATATAAAGTTCCAAGTAGCGTGTCATCCGTTGTCTCATTAATAGACAACCAGTCTCCATAGGATCGAGATGGTCTTATATAATTCTCACTTTGCGAGAGACAGTATTGCACCCAACGTTTCGCTGCATTCAAAGTTAATTTAATAATCGAAGCATCCTTGTAAACACAATAGTATTCATAAGGCATAATCGTAATCACATCGCCCCACGCTGGAGAACCAAGCTTTTCATCAAAATCTAGCGCTACGGTTGGTGCTACCGAATCTATCATGCCGTTGTCCCATTGTGCATCCATAACATCTACTAGAAATTTCCGAAAGAAATCCGTGCAATTCGCATTGTACATGGCAGAACGGCAAAACACCTGTGCATCTCCAGTCCACCCAAGTCGTTCATCTCTCTGAGGACAATCAGTCGGGACATTTACGAAGTTACTTTTTTGACTTGTAATAATGTTTTGGAACAATTGATTCACATCCGCATCTGAACATTCAAAACTACTATAAAAAGGAATATCACTGTAAACCATGCGACTACAAACCCGACCTATGTTACATTTCCCTTCCACACAGATGCCAATATAACGGTATCCATGAAATGTCATATGTGGACGAAACTCTTGCTCTCCATCTCGACACACATAAACATCTGTAGATTTTGCAGACCGAAAATTGCCATTATAGATACTGCCATCTTCATCTAATACTTCACCATAAATAAAGGTTAATTGTGTGCCTTCCTCTGCGCCATGAATCGCAATCTCCGGAACACCAGTATGGTTGCGCCCACAATCATATATCAAATACCCATTCCGTTGATACAAGTAGATTCCTTCCAGAGTTTCTTTCTTTTTTGTCAAAGGAGCAATTGCTTTCCTCAAAAGATTAGTATATCCTTTTGCTTTAACTACTGCCGCCCATTTGCTGTCATCGTAATTTGCTTCTGAAAAATCTCCAATGTCCAGTCTTGCATCCCATACTTCACCATTGAAAATATCGTTGCTTCTCACTTGTCCAAATGACATCTTAAATGTGTCATCTGATTCGATACGCTCCGTAGCACCATCTGCATACTCTAAATGCAATTCACACCACATCAGTGGGTACTTTCCATAGTGTTGCTTTCCGAACCATGCGATTTTTCCAATGGCCCAACCAGCTCCTAGCGTAAATCCAAGTGCATTGTCGCCCGGCATCAAGTGTTCTGTTATATCAAATGTATAAAAAGGAATGCGTTTCTTATAATCTGTCCATCCCGGTGTCAGAAGATCTTCATCAAATTCCCTGCCGTTACAATACCCTTTAACCACTCCAAGTGCTGACAATTTTAAAACAGCTTTGCTCAAAGGCTTCCTCACAACAAACTTCCTTCGAATATATAAAGCCTCATCATGTTCCTTTCCATATCCGATAAATTTTCCCATGTTTTTATCCTCACATTTCGCACAATCATCCTAGTTTATTTAATTTTAACAAAAGAATAATTATATTACTTGCTAATTTGTATCTGTTTTGTGTGATTTTTTCTATCTTTCATTGAATTATCATTTTTATTCCTTCTTTTGTTGTTTTTACATAAAAAAAAGAACGAATCGCCTTGTATTTCAGCAAATCGTTCCATTTGTTTTACAATCATATCCTCTTTTATGCAAAATGTTAATAGCAAAATTTTTCTTTTGCCAGCTTTTTCTTTGGATAAATTTGGTAAAATTATGTTTTTTTATATTTTATAGATTATGTATTCGGGTCTTCCTATATTCTTTCGGCGTAACACCATACTGCTCCTTGAAAATTCGCAAAAAATGACTAAAACTGTCAAATGCCAATATATTCGCTATCTCCGAGATTTGATAATCGGTATTCATCAGCAATTGTGCGGCATAACTGAGTTTTTGCTTTTTTTGGTATTGTACAATCGTCATACCTGTGTACTTTTTAAACTCTTTTATAAGTGTACATCGTGCCACAGGATACTGCCCATAAATATCATCTATCCTAGTCGTAAGATATGTATAATTATTGATTTTTTCTACCAAATCCTCAACATAATCATTTTTCCCTTGTTCTCGCCCTGTCTCATTATACATCATCAACAACGAGATAACATTATACAAAAAAAACGATACTTTTTGATATTCATGTTCTTGTTGCATTAATAAACTGGTAATTTTATAGACATACTCATATTCCACATCTGTCAATTCGCAAGAAAGATATTTTTTTTCTTTGAAAAGGTCTTGAAATAAGTGATTTTCAGCAATGAAGCGGTCAAAAAAACACGATTTTGCGAAGAAACTAAAATGCACACTCCGTGACGATGCTTTACAAAGCCCATGACTCTCACCCGGCGAAAAAAAGAACACAGTATTCCTACTTATTCTCTGCTCTACCCCATTATGGTAATGATAGAAATCATCTCCGGCCAAGATAAAGATCTCGTAAAAATCTTCGTGTGTATGTACGTCTACATCTAAACCGCACCAAACGTAATCATAATCATTCCCTTGTCTCAAGACATGGTCTTCAAAATGATTTTTTGCACAATGCTCAGGGTTGAATTGCATGTCGTCCTCCTTATCTTCACATCTAAAAATATGGTATGATACATAATCATATCATACCATATTTTTCTATGCTACTCTAGTGGTAAATATTTCCTAAATTGTTCCATCCCATGTAGATGTCTCTGTCTTCTTCGCTTCTTCTTCATCAAACCAATGTTGTGTTACAACCTTAGTCTCTGTGTAGAAACGATATCCGTCTTTTCCAAGGCAATGAAGGTCACCGATGAATGAGTTCTTATGTCCTGAGAATGGGAACATACCAACCGGTACCGGAATACCTACGTTAACACCTACCATACCACCGTCTGTATGGCGAGCGAATTCTCTGGCATAGTAACCGCTCTGTGTATAGATAACAGAACCGTTTGCAAATGGGTTATTATTCATAATGCGAAGACCTTCTTCAAATGTCTTCACACGTTTGATACAAAGTACTGGTCCGAAGATTTCTCTTGCTCCTACTGTCATTTCTTCTGTCACATTGTCAAGAATAGTTGGGCCAACATAACAACCATTTTCGTAGCCTTCTACTACTACGTCACGTCCATCTAATACTAAAGTTGCACCTTCTTCAATACCCTTGTTGATCCAATCGATTACTGATTTCTTGTGTGCTGGATTTACAACTGGTCCTAGTTTTGTCTCTTTATCGTATGCCGGACCAATCTTCAAGTTCTTAGCTAATTGAGCTATTTTAGCAACGAGTTGGTCTGCAATTTCTTCTTGAGCTACCACTACTGGAAGCGCCATACAACGTTCTCCTGCACACCCAAATGCAGAGTTGATGATACCTGCTGCTGTTCTATCAATAGCTGCGTCATTTAATACTAACGCATGATTCTTTGCTTCACAAAGTGCCTGCACACGTTTGCCGTTTGCAGCTGCCTGTGCGTAAATATGAAGACCGACAGATGTAGAACCAACAAATGTGATACCCTTAATATCCGGATGGCTCATGAACATTTCTGCTTCGTTTCTTGAACATGTTACGATGTTGATAACACCGTCCGGAAGACCTGCTTCCTTGTAAAGTTCTGCCATACGAAGTGCGGTTCTTGATGTAAAGCTTGCTGCCTTAAGTACGATTGTATTACCGCAAGCGATACACATTGGTGTCATCCATCCCATTGGAATCATCGCTGGGAAGTTAAATGGTACAATACCTGCAAATACACCAAGTGGTTCGCGGTAAAGTACAGTGTCATAGCCTGTTGAAGCATCCATAAGGCTTTCTCCCATCATAAGAGACGGAGCGGAAATTGCCTGTTCTGTTCCTTCTTTCGCCTTTAATACATCACCTTTTGCATCTGCCCAAGCTTTACCGTTTTCTCTTGCTACTAATTCTGTGAGTTCATCCATGTGCTCGATAATTAAATCTCTTACTTTGTAGAGAATCTGAACTCTCTTGATAACCGGTGTTCCTGACCAACCCGGAAATGCTGCTTTTGCTGCTGCGATTGCCATCTCTACTTCTTCTTTTGTACAGCATGGAACCTTAGCAACTACTTCTCCTGTACTTGGATCATATGCATCTGTATATTTTTCTGTTTTTGATTCTACGTATTCGCCGTTGATATACGGTCTTAATTTGATTACTTCTGACATTGTTTTGTTCTCCTTTTTTTGTATTTTGTGTCTTGTTTTATGATATGTGTAGCTCTGCTTACATCATAATCTCAGAAATTGCTACCGGTCTATGTTCCTCTACGGATTTTTTCGCTGCTAGTCCCATCAATACCGGTTTTAAACCATCCATAACACCAAGTGGTGTATCAGTATCGTTTTCAATTGCATTGATAAATTGGTTCATTTCCTCGCGAAAGGAATCCATATATCTCTCCAAGAAGAAATACAATGGTTTCTCGCCTGTCACCCCGTCAGCATTGCTAATCACTGCTGTGGACACGCTGTCATTTCTGGTTGCAACCATACCACCAGAACCAAACACTTCTGCTCTCTGGTCGTATCCGTATACTGCCTTACGAGAGTTGTCAATGACTGCTATTGCACCATTTTCCATCTTTAATGTGATAACTGCTGTATCTACATCTCCTGCTTCGCCGATTCCTTTGTCAACTAAAACTGCTGATTGTACGTATACTTCTGTGGCATCACATCCTGCCAAGAAACGTACCATATCGAAATCATGAATGGTCATGTCAAGGAACATGCCGCCAGATACTGCTACATACGCAGGTGACGGTGGTTCTGGGTCACGAGATGTGATCTTGATGATGTG
The DNA here is from genome assembly GCA_045648725.1 of Faecalimonas sp. GTDB lineage: Bacteria > Bacillota > Clostridia > Lachnospirales > Lachnospiraceae > Faecalimonas. Next base: position 10,917 of record JAZRON010000092.1, on the reverse strand, counting down.
CGGTTCTCCGATTTTTCCTGCTACAACTGCATCTTTTACCGCTTTAAAGTTGTGGTCAAATCTGCGGTTAAATCCCACCTGATATTTTACCTTTGACTCTTTCAACGCATCAATAACTTCTTTGATTTTGTCAATGTCGTGGTCAATTGGTTTCTCACAAAAAACATGCTTTCCCGCTTTGATTGCCTCTACGGAAATCGGAGAATGTGTATCTGTGGAAGAACAGATAATGACTGCATCGATTTCTTCGTCTGCAAGAATCTCCTTGTAATCCTTCGTTACTTGAATGTCGCTGCTCATGCTGTGAATCCAAGCACCTGTTTCCTCGTTCATAAATGGATCTGCGATTGTTTTAATCTTCGCATTACGAACACCTGTGATGATGCCCTGCGTATGTACTTTACCAATTCTGCCGGCACCGATAATTCCTACTTTTACCATGTTATTTCCTCCTATTTGATTTTTATTTATACTATTGCTTTTCCTACACTTCCGACAACATGCATTCTGTGCTTTACACGTTGTTTTACTTCTTCTCTGCCCGCTGCACCGTATACCTTCGGATCAAACAATTTCGGGTGTTCTTCCATGCATCTTTTAATACCGTTTGTATATGCCATACGAAGGTCTGTTGCATAATTAACTTTACAGATGCCTCTTGCGATACATTCTTTTACATCTTCATCCGGCACACCGCTTGTTCCGTGAAGTACGAGAGGCACACTGACCACTTCGCGAATTTCACTCAAAAGGTTTTTATCCAGTTTCGGAACACCTTTGTATACTCCATGGGCTGTTCCGATAGCCACTGCAAGAAAATCAACTCCGGTTCTCTCCACAAGTTCTGCAGCTTGTTTCGGGTCTGTATATGGATTATTATCTCCACCTTCCAAACCGTCTTCATTGCCACCAACTTTTCCTAATTCAGCTTCTACCGGTATTCCAATCGGATGGCAAACCTCCACAACTTTCTTACAGATTGCTATGTTTTCCTCAAATGTTCCATGAGAACCATCAATCATAATTGAGGTGAAACCAGCACGAAGACATTTCAAGGCCCATTCAAAATTACTGCCATGGTCCAAATGAATTGCCACGGGAACACTTGCCTTTTTCGCTGCCACTTCTACCATTGCATAGATAAGTTCTGACGAAGTATACTCCTGCGAAAGAGGTGTAGCCTGCAAAATAACCGGTGATCGCAGTTCTTCTGCGGCTTCTATGGCCGCCTGTACCATTTCCATATTTTCCACATTAAATGCACCGACTGCATAACCGCCCTTCTGTGCATCTAACAGCATTTGTTTTGTAGTTACTAATGCCATAGCTTCTATAACCCCGTTTTTTCGCTGATATATGCTCTGGCTTTCATTGCATACTCTAACGGATTGGCTTTTGCCGGGTCCTGCTCTGCCTCAACAAGCATATATCCTTCGTAATCTGCTTCTTTTAACACAGCGAAGATTTCATCAAAGGAAATGCAGCCGTCTCCAGGTACGGTAAAGGTTCCGAGACGAACACCTTCTAAGAAGCTCAAATGCTCTTCTTTTACCTTTTTCACCACTTCCGGACGGATATCCTTCAAATGTACATGCTTAATTCTATTTACATGTGTCTTTACCATTTCCAGCGGATTTTCACCGCAATATGCAAAGTGACCTGTATCATACAGAAGACTTACGTATTTCGCATCTGTTTCATCCATCAGTCGTTTTACTTCCTCTGCTGTCTGTACTACGGTTCCCATGTGGTGATGGAAGGTAAGTGCGATACCATACTCTTCCAAGGAAATTTTTCCGAGTTTATTTAAACCATCTGTGAGCAGTTTCCACTCTTCATCGTTCATCACATATTTGTTATCAAATACTGCTACGTCCTGGAAGCCTTGAATACTGTGTCCCTGTTCAGATACACCGACTACTTTTGCGCCCAATTCTTTTAAGAATGCTACATGCTTTCTGAATTCCACCTCTGTCTCTGCAAAAGGTTTTGTGGTTAAGAATGTAGAAAACCATGCGTTACATATCTGCATACCGCGAAGTTCCAAAGCTTTTTTTAACACCGCTGCATCTTTTGGATATTTGTTTCCGATTTCGGAACCTGTAAACCCTGCCAGCGCCATCTCACTCACACATTGTTCAAACGTATTTTCTTTTCCCAAATCCGGCAAATCATCGTTTGTCCAGGCAATTGGGGCAATCCCAAGTTTTACTTTTTCCTTATCAAACATTGTCTTTCTCTCCTATTCTAGAATTCTGCATCATGCATCCAAACATAACGTTCATCTTCGTTACGGTCTGTCTGAAGCCACTTCCAGTTATCCAGATGACGAATCATCCAGCATGTGTACATCTGAAATCCCGGTGCACACACCTGTGGGTGCAAAGCACCTCCAGGTATTGCTGAGAAACTGCCGTCTACGCTTTTATATACATCATCATCGATATAACTAGCACCAAAACCTTCTGGTCTGTCAAACAAGAAGTAATACACTTCTGGTTGAGGATGTCTGTGTGGCAGATAACCTGACCAGTTGCCTGGGTCATTTAACACTTCTCCCAATACCATGTTGGAATACGGTGCAATGTCTGCATCAAAAATGGTATTCACTCTGCGCTTTGCCGTGTTTCCAAACTTGCCAAGGCAAGAATACTTAAATGGTGCATCTTCCGGCTTATAAATCTTTGTTTCAAACTCATTGCTATTCTTTGTACTTTGTACCAGAATCTCTACATCAGAAAGGGCCTCAACTGTTACTTCTTTTCCTTTACATACATGCATACAGTATGGACCTTCTGTAAATACATCCTTTCTGGAGCATGCAATGCTCTTTTCTCCAGAGTGCATAGAAACGGCACCTTTTAACAAAAGAACTGCTGTCTCCTCGCAAGCTTTACAAAAGCTTCTCTTTTCTCCTTCCTTCATCTGATACACACGGATATCCATCATCATATCCTTATATTCATTGTCATAAGTAGTCAGAATCTTTTCACCCTTTGCATCAAATTCCGGATAACCAAATACTTTACTCATCGCTTAGTCCTCCTAGTAGATTCTCGCTTGACTTCTGCCTTCCATCACTCCTTGACAGGCAGCGTTTACGCTTTCTTTCTCTGAGGTGGTTGCGATTCCAACATTCCACCATGCTTCGTATCCATCTGTCATAGTTTTTGGAAGAACTTTCAGATCAAACAAACATGCTACCTCTTGTGCTTTAGCATCATTAAGTGCAGCCACTAATTCATCCATGGTTCTACAAGTATAAGACTTCAGTCCATACCCTTCTGCAATTTTCGCGTAATCTACTGGTATCAAATCTCCGTCCGGTTTCTTTCCACTTGTATAACGGAATTCTGTCGCAAGACTTCCAATTCCGTGATTCATTTCTAAGTTGTTGATACAGCCAAATCCACAGTTGTCAAATACCATAATGTTGACTTTAGTTTTCTCCTGCATAATGGTCATAATCTCACTGTGCATCATCTGGAAAGAAGCATCTCCTACAAATGCATACACTTCTGATTCCGGGTCTGCCATCTTCACACCAAGTGTCGCTGCCACTTCATATCCCATGCAAGAATATCCGTACTCTGCATGGTAAGCGCCTCTCTTATCAGTCGTCCACATACGTTGCAGACAGCTTGGAAGACTTCCCCCTGCTGTGATTATGATTGCATCATCTGCAATTGTTCTTCGTACCGCTGCAATGGCACCTGTTTGTGTTAATTCCCCTTTTGTAAGTTCTACAAATTCCGGAATAGTTCTTGGGTCCAAAGCCTTAATGTTTGGCTCAAAACCTTCTTTTGTATACGCATAGTTTGCAAGACGTTCCATTTCTTTGTCCCATGCTGCTTTTGCTTCTACAATCTCATTCTCATATGCTGACTTGTAACCTTTGCTGCGAAGAATCTCTGCTAACGCTTCCATCGTTACCTTAGCATCGCCTACTGCTTTCACAGCGTCTAGCTTATAGGCATGGAATCTGCTGTTATTGATCGTTACAAACTTTACATTTTCATTTTGATATAACTGTTTGGAACCGGTTGCAAAATCAGACATTCTGCTTCCGATTGCGATAACGACATCTGCCTCTTTTGCCAGAATATTTGCTGCATAAGTTCCAGTTACACCGATTCCTCCAAGACACATTGGATGACTAGATACACATGCACTCTTTCCTGCCTGTGTTTCTCCAAACGGTATCTTAAATTCGCTACAGAAGTTCTCTACAGTTTCTCCTGCATCCGAATATTTCACTCCGCCGCCTACAATAATGAGCGGTTTCTTTGCATTCAAAATAACATTTGCCACATCTTCGATTTCTTCTTTATCTGCAACCACTCTTGTAATGCGGTGCACACGTTTCTGGAAGAAATATTCTGGAAAATCAAAGGATTCTCCTTCCACATCTTGAGAAAGTGCGATACAACAAGCACCTGTCTCAGCTGCATCTGTGAGTACGCGCATTGCATTGATAAGTGCAGTCATAATCATCTCTGGTCTTGTGATTCTGTCCCAATATTTACACACTGGTTTGAACGCATCGTTCGTAGTTGTTGCTAAACTACTGCTAATCTCCAATTGTTGAAGCACTGGGTCAGGTTGTCTGGATGCAAATGTATCCGCTGGGAATACCAGTAACGGAATGTTATTTACGGTTGCCGTCGCACATGCAGTAACCATATTTGCTGCACCAGGTCCAATAGACGAAGCACAAGGAATGATTTTCTTACGGTTGTGCTGCTTTGCAAATGCAATTGCTGTGTGGCACATACCTTGTTCATTTCTTCCTTGGAATACTTTTAATCCACCTGGGTTCGTATCTAGGGCCTCACCTAGTCCTACGGCAATTCCGTGCCCGAATAAGGTATAAAAACCTTCTACAAATTTTGTCTCCAAACCGTCCATGGAAACATACTGATTATCTAAAAATTTTACAATAGCCTGGGCTACTGTCATACGAATTGTTTTATCCATGCTATCACCTTTTCTTTATTTATAAAATTCCAAACTCACGCATTGCATTTGCTAGTTTTTCTGTATTACCCTCTGTCATCTCAGTCAGTGGCATACGAAGTGGTCCAACTTCCATACCCATTAGGTTCATCGCCTTCTTCACCGGAATCGGATTTACTTCTGAGAATAATTGATTAATCAGTGGCAATGCTTTAAGCTGTAAGTCACGGCTTTTCATTACATCACCTGTTAAATAAGCCTCACAAATATCATGTGTGTATTGCGGTGCTACATTGGAAAGTACAGAGATAACTCCAAGTCCGCCAAGTGACATTAACGGTACAATCTGGTCATCATTTCCAGAGTAAAGGTCCATCTTTCCATCCGTCAGATTCATCATTTTTGCAATCTGAGAAATATTTCCCGATGCTTCTTTGATACCCACAATGTTATCCACATTCTTCACTAATGCAGCTACCGTTTCCGGTTCCACATTAACTCCAGTTCTGCTTGCTACACTGTAAAGAAGAATTGGGAGTTTTACTGCATTTGCAACCATGGTGTAGTGCTGGGTAAGTCCTGCTTGGGTGCACTTGTTATAATATGGGGTCACTAGTAAAAGTCCGTCTGCCCCTACCTTCTCTGCTTCCACAGAAAGTTCAATGGCAGTCTGGGTACTGTTAGAACCGGTTCCTGCAATAACAGGCACTCTGCCTCTTGTAAATTCGACAGTCCTCTTAATGCACTCTACATGTTCTTCCTCTGTCATGGTTGCAGATTCCCCTGTTGTTCCACAGATGACAATGCTGTCGGTTCCGTTGTTACAGTGGAAATCAACTAGTTCTTCTAACTTTTCATAATTTATACTTCCGTCAGCATGAAATGGCGTTATAATTGCCACACCTGCTCCTGTAAAAATAGCCATTGCTACTCCTCCTTATACTCTGGCAACCATTTCGCCATAGAGTTCTTTTTCTTCTGCAATAAATGCACGTACTTCTGCTTCTGTCGGCAAATCATCAGAACAGTTATTGCTGCGCACCATCATAGATGCTTCTGCTGAACCAAACTCCAGGCAATCAGAAATTGGCCATCCTTGGAATAATCCATATAAGAATCCGGCTGCATATCCATCCCCGCCGCCAAAACCTTTTCTTGCTATTACCGGGAATGGTTTGATGGAAAACTTCTGCCCATCGTTAGTGTATGCTGTGGACCCTTTCATACCATGCTTAATCACGACAATTTTCGCATGATGTCCCTGCCAGTAAGCTGCACTTTCTTCATCCGTCATGCCCGGTTGAATCAGTTTTTCTGTTAAGTCAAATTCTTCTCTAGAACCCATAATAATGTCGGCTTCCTTTGCAATAATGGAATAATACACAGAGATTTCATCTTTGTTTTTCCAGTTATATGCACGGTAATCGATATCGAAAATAAGCTTCGTTCCATTTTTCTTTGCTAACATAGCTGCCTTAATTGCTGCCTCTCTGGATGGACTTTCTGCCAAAGATGTTCCTGAAATCAAAAGTGCTTTTGTATTCTTAATATATTCTTCGCTGATATCATCCACAGAGAGTTGTAAATCAGCAATGCAATTACGATACATTAGAATGCTACTTTCTGAAGGGGAAAGCATTTCCGTAAAGGTAAGTCCTAATTTCTCACCGTTTGTGCATCTGGTAATCTGCGAGGTGTCAATCCCCGCCTCATCAAAGTAATCAGTCACGAAATCGCCGAACTGGTCATCTGATACCTTTGCAATAAACCCGGTTTTCATACCATGTTTGTTAAATCCAACAGCGATATTTGCCGGAGAACCACCTAAATATTTTTCAAACATATGTACCTTTTTAAGAGGCTTGAACTCTTCTTTTACCTGGTCGTTGTACGCCGGGTTAAAATCAATTGCAACACGCCCCAAAAGTACAAGATCAAATGGTCTTGTGTTATCAAACTCAATATATTTCATCATGTTCACCTCAAAAGTCTTTATTTCATCCAAGGGTCAATTACAATCTTCATGCTCTGGCTGTAATCCATAGATAACTCAATTGCCTTCTTTGCATCCTCTAATGGCATGCGATGTGTGATGAGTTTTTCAAATGGATACATATCCTGATATCTTTGCATCATACGCATAGATGGGTTGTATCCGGAAATGGAGTGATTTGACATTCCAAGGATTCTTACATTCTTAGCACAGAGCTCATGTGGTTTTAATTCTACGCTACGTCCTACATCAACGAAGTTTCCAACGATAAGGTAAGTTCCTGCTTTACGTACCATACGAAGACCTTCTGGGAATGCTTCCGGCTCCCCTGCACATTCTACTACTACATCTGCTCCGCGTCCGCCGGTCATTTGATATACCATTTCCACACGCTCATCTTCTGTTGTATCAGCTAAGCACAAAGTAAGGTCTGCACCAAACTGTTTTGCAATATCCAGACGGAACTGGGATGTATCTGTCATGATGACTTTATCTGCTCCCAGCATACGTGCTTTAATCATGTGGCAAATACCAAGCGGACCAGCGCCTAAGATAACTACAGTGTCACCAAATGCAAAGCCTTCTCCGTCAAAGGCATACATTTCTTTTGCTTTATCCAAGCTGTATGTAACGTCAAATAATTCTGCAAACACTGCCAATTCCGGTTTCATTCCTTCTGGAACCTTATATAATTTTACTTTATCTGTAATTGCCATGTATTGCGAAAAACCGCCAAATAAATGCGGCGCATTTGCACATGAGAATGAATTTCCATAAGAACGAACATCGTTACACCATGGATAGTCCGGAATGTGTTTACAGAACCAGCAATCTCCACATGATGTGTCCGGACACATTACTACGCGGTCACCCGGTTTTAAGATTTGTCCGTCAAAATCTAAGTGCAAGCTTCCTTCTTTTGTAATTTCTTCAATAATACCTACATTCTCATGTCCCTGAATAATTGGGAACGGTGTTGTAATTTCCTGTGGTGTTCCTGCGTATTGACGCACTTCACCTTTGTATGTGTGTTTGTCAGTACCACATATACCGGAAAGTTCTGTACGGATGATTGCTCCGTTCTTTGGCATCTCCGGATAAGGGAACTGCTGTACTTCAATGTTTCTAGGCGCAGTAAGAACTGCTGCTTTTACCATGTCTCTCATCGTTTTTCTCCTTTTAGATTAAAATCAAATTTATCTAATTTTATTTAAGCATATCTAAACGCAAAAGCCAACGCAAAGTTGTGCATAATTTGTGCATAACTATATTGTTTTTTTTAAAATTATTTGATATAACGTAACTATATTTTATTTAACAAGCGAGGAAGACAAATGATAACTACTAGTGAATTAGCAAAACTTGCTGGCGTAAGTCAGTCTACCATTTCCAGATGTTTAAATGACCACCCTTCTATTTCATACGAAACAAAAGAACGAGTTCAAAAATTAGCACTCCAGTATGGATATGTAGAGCAGAAACGTGGACGAAAAACATTTTTTACCGGTGAGCATAAAGTAATTGGTATTCTTGTAGAAGACAGACCGTTTTTTGATGATTTGTTTATAAACTTTACAATTGGGAAATTAATTAGCAAGGCTTCAAAAAAGAATTATTACACGATACGCCTTCCTATCTCTTCGCAAGAACCTGGAAGTATGGAACGGTTAAAAGAATTTTTACGTTTAAATTTGATTGATGGATTCATTATTATGCATCGTCGTTTTGATGAGAAAATACATGGTTATCTTGAAGAACTTGGAATCCCGCATGTCTATCTTCTTCACTGCTCTCGCAACTCCTTTGAGGCAGTTGATATGATAGATACAGATAACTATGCCGGTGGATATTTAGGAACGAAGCATTTGCTAAAGAAAGGGCATAGAAACATCATCACTCTCACTTGCCCTTGGAGAGAATTCGAAGATCGAACAAACGGCTATTTACATGCCCTTAAAGAAGCTGGCATTGAAGTTAATCGCAAATTTGTACTAATGGGAGAGTGTTCTTACCAGTATGCATATGACATCACACAAAAAAACATAGATTTATTTCGTCAAGCAACTGCAGTTTATGTTCAAAGTGATATTATGACAATAGGTGTTATAAACGCATTACATCATCATGGCATTCGCATACCAGAAGATATTTCTATCATAGGGTCGGATGGATATGATTTAGGAAATATGTCAGCTCCTCAATGCGATAGTGTAGCACATCCTATTTCAGAACTCACTGACCTTGCAATCGTACGATTAATTGAAAAAATAGGAAGAACAAAACCCCAAAGTCCAAGACAGATTAAATTAAGACCATACATAGTTGAACGTAATTCAATAAGAGATTTGATTTAAGAATAAATTTAAATGAATTATTTCTTCTGTTATATCATTCTTCTAGTGTGTAGTTCACATGACCTACCACTGCGGCAATTACCACCTAGCATCAAAGTGATATACAATCTCATTGATGCTAGATGGATGTTTTTATGTCATACTAATATGTGTTTTGAATTGAGCTGAATTACACTTTTCTTGTGTTTCTTCATTCTTTGCTCTCAATTAATGAAATTAAGTCATATTCACATTTAGAAAAAAGTTCATATAGATTTCACCTCTTAATTGACCCAAGCAGGTGCAGTAACCTTACCTTCAACTCCTTTATTAAAGTTTATATGATAAGTTACTTTTTTTACATTCCAATTCCTACAATTCAAAGACCATGATGCACTTTCACCAGCACACTCAAACATATTTCCCATATTAACTGCATTTGCAGTGTTCCATTTCTGCAAATCTCCAAGATAAAAAGTTTTAGAATAACAACCGGCATTATCAAACATAGCTAAAAATCGTGTTCCACTTGATACATTCCAGCTTCCTAGATTCCCAAAGTTCCAGTTTGGTACATACATTGCACACCAGTAGAACATTTCGCTAAAATAGTGATTATGAATATTTTATCCCATCGTTTATGGATGTAAAAGGAACCATAATTCCAATACACGCACTATAAGTGGAATTTACCAAATTACTGCCATAATATCCTTTGATTTCACAAAAGGATCTTTAAAATATCTGGAATCATAGGAGGTTTTTGGATTATCACCAAGCACATAATAGCTGCATTCCGGTACTTGCATATATATTCCATCTATGCAAACAATGTCGCCAGGAACTGCAGCTATACGTTTTACGATATATCTATCTTCCATGCAAAACACAATGACATCATCCTTTTGTAGTTCCTGATACCATCGATTTCCCACAACCATACTCCACTGCTTGATACTAGGCTCCATAGAATCCGTTGGGACGATTCCTACAAATATCACAAAACGAAGTATCATAAATAAGGCAAGTGATAATAGAACTGGAACTATCCATTCTCTCACTTGCCTTTTTTGATGTCTCTTCATGCCCTCATCAACTCCCGTATTTCTTTTTGATTTCTTAAATATTTTCTTGCTTTGGATACCCATGCGCAAACCAGGTTGTCAGATGCATGCATCTGTATTCCAATCTCTTTACTGCTATACTTTAATCTTATAAGATCACACATACGAGTATTCAGCGAATCCAATCGGATACTGTTACCGGGAATTAAAGGGGTGTGATACTGTATTAAATTGCTTTTAGAAGTAAAGATATACTGCTTGAAATACAATAAAAGCAAAACTAAATGCTTAATTATTGTCTGATGTTTGGCAGTCTTTTAAAAGTTTTGATTTCACCTGATTTAAGATTTTTTCATCAATATCAAGGTATATACAGTCTGTACACATTCCCAAACTATCTATACTAACTTTATCTAATCTACATGTACCCTTGAATTGATACATGCAAAAACTGTTTTCGCATTTCACCTTGGACACCTCAAATCGCGTAATGATTTCTTATTATAACATTATTTATATTATTGCGCAAGTGCGTATACGCAAAAACGTAAAAGCGCATACAATGTTTTTG
>JAZRON010000091.1:0-7547 GCA_045648725.1 Faecalimonas sp. | reverse complement strand
TCCATGGATGAAAAAGAACTTGTTTTGCATAAAAATGAAATTGCATTTCATCAGCCAAATGAGTTCCACAAAGTTTCTACTTATGGACAGATTGCTCCGAACCTGGTTGTTGTCTCCTTCCAATGTAACAGTCCTCTCATGGATTTTTTCCGAGGACGCGTATTAAAAATTGATGAGCGCGAACGCTCATTTCTTGCCGATATTCTGAAGGAAGCACGCAACTTCTTTGCCTCTCCTTTGGATGACCCTTACTTACAAGAAATGGTTCAAAAAGACCATGTACCAATTGGGACAGAGCAACTTATTAAAATTAATTTGGAACACTTTCTCCTCCATCTCATGCGCAGGTTCATGACTGCTCAGCAGCAGTCCCCTGGATCTCCAACCTTAAAAAACGGCGCGGACGTGTTCAAACGGGTTGTAGAATATATGGAAACAAACATGAATGGCCATCTCACCATTGAACAGATTTGCAGAGATAATATGATTGGTCGTACCCAATTACAGAAAATATTTCAACAAGAAGCGGGTGTAAGTGTCATCGAATTCTTCTCAAGGATGAAAATCGATGCCGCAAAACATATGATTCGTATTGGACGGTTGAACTTCACCCAGATTTCCGAACAACTGGGGTATTCCTCCATCCATTACTTCTCAAGACAATTCAAAAAGATTACGGGAATGACACCTTCTGATTATGTTTCGTCGATTAAGGCGATTGTAGAGAAAGAGCACCGTTAAAATAGGCTTTAAAACAACAAAAGACCAACTACCCATTACGGATAGTTGGTCATATTTTTGTTTTTCAAATTAGTCTTGTACGTATGGCATTAAAGCAATATGTCTTGCTCTCTTGATAGCCACTGTAAGAGCTCTTTGATGTTTTGCACAGTTTCCTGTAATTCTTCTTGGAAGAATTTTTCCTCTTTCAGAAACATATTTTCTTAATTTAGCCACATCTTTGTAATCGATTTGGTTGTTTTCACTACCGCAGAATACACAAACTTTTTTTCTTCTACGTCCGCCTCTTCTCTTCATTGGAGAATCAGCTTTGTTACCTTTATCAAAAGCCATTTGTCAATACCTCCTATAATATTTCTCGAACACACGCGTTCTCACTACTACACAATCAATCGTCTTAGCTGAATGGTAATTCTTCATCAATTTCGTCAGGAATATTCATGAAGCCATCGCCGATATCTACACTTGGTGATGGTGCAGGACTTGCTTGATAACTGTTGTTAGACGAACCACTAGCTGCTTTGCTTTCTGCAAATTCCTGTTCTTCAATCACAACATCTGTTGTGTAAACTTTTACGCCATCTCTGTTTGTGTAGCTTCCAGTCTGGATACGACCGGTAACTGCTATCTTTGTTCCTTGACGTAAATATCTCTCAGCAAATTCTGCTGCTCTGCCAAATGCAACACAGTTAATAAAATCTGCTGTCTGTTGGTCACCTTCACGTCTGAAACGACGGTCAACTGCCAATGTGTATCTGGCAACTGCATTTGCATTGTCGCCTTGTGAATATCTAACTTCAGGATCTCTTGTTAAGCGTCCCATTAAAATTACTTTATTCATACGATTTCCTCTTTTCTACTTATCTTATGCTTCTTGTTTTACGCATAAAAATCTGATTACGTTGTCCATGATACGAAGTCTAGATTCGATCTCAGCTGGAGCTGTAGCTTCAGATTCGAAAGCGATGAAGTAGTAAAATCCTTCTCTCATCTTTTGAATTTCGTAAGCTAATCTTCTCTTACCCCATTCATCAACGTTAGTAACTGTACCACCGAAACGAGTAATGTAAGCTTGTACTTTTTCGATTACAGCTGCTCTAGCGTCGTCTTCGATTTTTGCATTGACAACAACTGCTAATTCATATTTGTTCATGTCGTTTGCACCTCCTTATGGTCTCTGGTCCCTAATCTTTCTCGTTAGGAACAAGGAATAAAATAATATATCACAATTTGGTATTGTAACATACAGCGTTATTGATTTCAAGTAGTTTTTCTTAATTCCTTCGTGTTTTTCTCAACTAACTTTCTTGCAATCATAATCTGATGTCCACACCCCATACATTTTAAGCGAAAATCTGCGCCCACACGCAGGATTTCCCACTCAAAACTACCACAAGGATGTTTCTTCTTCATCTTTACAATATCCCCAACCTCATAAATATTTGCCATGGTTTATTCCTCCGCCGTCTCTTGATTGATTGGTTCTTCATCAACTATTTTCACACCATGCACCAAAAGTCTCTCATCATCTCTTACGTTAGTGCAGGTAGATAAACTGACAATCTGCGAATCTGCGGAAACCTCCACATCAGTCTGATATCCGGAAACACTCTTAATATGCGTAATATATTCCATGTACTCCTCATCATTGTTATACCATTTCTGATAACTTCTGGAAGTATCCTTTACAATAGCGACTGAAAATATTTGATAGACACTCTCTTTTCCGTCCGGCGTATAAATATAGAAGTAAGGATTTTCCTCACAATATGCCTGAGCTTTATATTCCCGAAGCCCCGCAAACATGGATCCGTTTTTCATGTTGTGACCATAAATAAATGTATTCTTGTCACTAAAATCCGCCTCATTGTCAACATCCATAAACAAAGCTCCGGCGGCATTTCTCTTCCCTTCAAATGTGGTCTTCAGATATTTGTTGTTATCCGGCCCCTTTACTATCGGATAACTAATCTGAGAAGGTTCGTCAAATCGAATCCAACCAACCACATCGGAATTAATCTCCTTTAATTTTTCAAAATCCACCGTAAATTTTTCAGGTATATCTTCCGTCACCTCCGGAACACTGGTCTGTATGGCAATACTCTTAAGAGAGTCGTATTCACTCTCTCCCTTTCTATATTCAGAAAAAATCCCATACAGTTTGAATCCGGAAAACAGAAATACGCCTATAGCAATCACTAAAATCACATTACTGAAAATTTGACCTGCTGTCTTCTTTTCTCGTCTTCCTCTATGATGTTTGTTCTCCATCGTAACCTCCTATTTCCCTTGCATAATTCTCACAATTGTTTCTTCAGTAGCTGTCATCCCCGGAGATGCGATCTGTCCCATATGCTTCATTGTTTCCTCCGGCGTCTTGCCATTAATTCCATGCACAGAATCAATTGCAACTCCTTCCATTGCCATCTCCATCGCGCGAAAAGCCGCATCCACTGCCACAACACCTTTCATGGCACATCCTTGATTTCCGCCATCACAAATCATACCCGTTATACCAGATGCCATGTTGCTAATTGTCCTTGTGATTTCCTCTATTTTTCCGCCTTTCAAATAGCAAAGACCGCATGCCATTCCTGTTCCCGCAGCAATTCCGCAGCCACAGAAGGCAGAAAGTCTTCCAGAATACTCCTTAATGTACATGGTAATCAAAAAACTGAGCGCCGTTGCTCGAAGCAGTCGTTCTTCTGTTAAAGATTCCTTGTGAATCTGCTGATATGCAAACAATGGCAATGTTGCAATAATTCCATGAGCACCGCTTCCCGTAATACTCATTGCCGGTCTGCTCAATCCCAACACCCGAGCCTCAATTGCCCCATTACAAAGAAGCTGCGCCGTCCTAAGTTCATTATCTGATATGAGCTTGCCATCATTTTGCTTTTTCAAAAATGGTCCAAATGTAGTTTTTGGTGACTGAAGTCCCTCCTCAAGAAGATCCATATTCACGGAAAATGCGTCTCGAATAAACACAATCTCTCTTTCATCCACCTCTTCTATGTAGTTTAGAAGTTCCTCCAAAGTATATTGATGAATCAAATGCTCATCCGATTGGCCAGACTCTTTTCTTTCTTTTTCAAAAAGAACTCTGCCATCCTTTTCTATATAATAGATGTCCGTATGGGTCCCCGCAATTTTTACAAGACATTCCTCTTTTTCCGTCGTAACCTTGGCATCGATGCTAATCTCTGAGCCAATATGGTCCAAAACCACCTTGACTTTCCCTTTTGAGACTAATTCAGAAGCCCTACGATTGTCTTCCTCTGTCACATTCTCCAAGGCCTCTAACCCCTTTTGGGCATCTCCCGCCACTGCTCCCAAGGCTGCCGCAAACACGTTCCCCACTTCATTGGAATTTGGAATCCCACAGGTGAATGCATTCTTGTACATTCCCGAATTAAGGGAGACAAGCACATTTTGTATCTCGCCTTCCACACGTTCCCTTGCTGTGGCCACCGCAAAGGCGATTGCACCAGGTTCGGTCACGCCAAGCGCCGGCTTCATATCCTCTTGAATAAGTTTTGTAAGCATATGCATAATCATTTTCCTTTCTTCCAATGATAAATAAAGGGTGGGTACGACTGCACCCACCCAATTGCTTAACCTACTTTTAACCTGAATTTCTGTATCTCTTTTTCACTTGAGACACGCTCAATCACACCGCCAAGTCCACGAAGTTTCTCTTCAAATCGCTCATAACCTCTCTGAATATAGACAATATCATCCACAATTGTAATACCCTCTGTTGCCAAGCCGGCAATACAAAGAGCTGCGCCTGCGCGGAGGTCCGGTGCACTTACTCTTGCCCCTGACAACTTCTCCACACCTTCTATGGTTGCAGAGTTTCCTTCTACTTTTATCACTGCGCCCATACGTGCAAGTTCATCCAAATATTTAAATCGATTTTCAAAGATACTTTCTGTAATAATACTTGTGCCACTGGCCAACGCCAATGCTACACCAATTTGTGGCTGCATATCTGTTGGATATCCCGGATACGGTAAGGTCTTTACATGAGTACTCTTCAATCTACCCTTGGCAACAACACGAACCGCATCGTCAAGTTCCTCAACTTCACATCCAATCTCCACCAATTTAGCAATGGTAGCTTCCAAATGTTTTGGAATTACATTGAGTACAGTTACATCACCTTTTGTGGCTGCTGCCGCAAACATAAATGTTCCTGCCTCAATCTGATCCGGAATAATAGAATACTCAGACTTGTGAAGTTTCTCTACCCCTTTTATCCTAATGACGTCAGTACCGGCACCCTTAATATTTGCCCCCATACTATTTAGGAAGTTGGCAACATCTACTACATGAGGTTCCTTCGCAACATTTTCCAAAACGGTGGTTCCTTCTGCCATGGCAGCTGCCATCATCACGTTAATAGTCGCTCCTACAGATACAACGTCAAAGTACAGATGCGTTCCTCTTAACTTCTCAGCTTCAGCAACAATCTTTCCGTGCTCAATATCCACTTCCGCACCAAGTGCGCGGAATCCTTTTAAATGCTGGTCAATTGGTCTGCTTCCAATATTACATCCGCCCGGAAGTGCCACTTCCGCTTTATGATATTTTCCAAGTAAGGCCCCTAATAAATAATAGGAAGCACGAATTTTCTTAATATAATCATATTCGATGCTAAAATCGCCCACGCCGGAACCGTTAATACGAACGGTATGGCGGTCGACACGCTGTACGCATGCACCGATTCCACTAATCGCCTCTAACAATACATTGATGTCATTGACATCAGGAAGATTATCGATTGTAACGGTCTCATCAGTCATAATCGCTGCTGCTAAAATAGCAAGTGCAGCATTCTTCGCTCCACCGATCTCAACCTCTCCTACCAGTGGCGAACCACCCTTAATAATATATTGTTCCATTCTACACCTCTATTACGGTTTAATAAGTCCTAATTTTACAAGTGTATTCACACCACCTTGATATTATATCACAAAATATTCTTGAATGAAAGTATTTATTTTGATACCAAAAATCACAAAAGAGGAGGCTTGATACCTCCTACTTTTCAAACAACTCTAATACTTTGTCTATGGTTTCCTCCAAACTAAGCCCTTCTTCTGAAATGATGCAATCCGCATATTTCTCAAACAATTTTGTTCTTTCGTCATACAAATCACGCAATGTCTGCCCTTCTTTCAGCACTACTCCACGATTCTTCGCACAACTGATTCTTGCGTCAATCGTCTCAAAAGACACTTGCAGATACACAACTGTTCCGATTTCTTTGAAATGTTCCATCGCTTCCTTACAGTAAACAACACTGCCGCCAGGCGAGATTACTGCGTGCTCTGCCTCTACATCACGATTCACTTGATTTTCAATTGCAAGAAATCCTTCATTTCCAACATCTGCGATGATTTCCTTTAGCAAGCGATTCTCCTGCTTTTGTATGAGCAAGTCTGTGTCAATAAAATCATATCCCAATCGTTTTGCAACAACAACACCTACTGTACTTTTCCCTGATGCCGGCATGCCGATAAAAATAATGTTTTTCATATGTACTCTGCCTTTCTGATGCATAGAAACTATTTACAAATAAAACTTTCTTCTCTGCTTTCTATGTTCGCATCTACATCGGAAGATTTCATGGAACACCATGAGTTGAATGATTTCTCTCAGATTCGTATCTTCCACATCTTCCATATCTTTTACTTTATCATAAACTCGGTTAGACATCAAACGAATTTGAAGTTGATCCGGATATTCATCATAAATCACGCTGCCTTCGTAGCACATTCTGTCGCACTCATCCTCCACAAGAGGCAATACCTTTTTTGCCAACTGTGGGTACATGCTTTTCATATAATCTAAATCCAGACGCTCTACCTTGTCGTCATCGTATTGAAACGGCATTGGATATGCCATGTAGTACGGCAAACGATAATCCATCTTCTACACATCCATTCTCTAAACATTATAATATATGATATGCAGATGCGGAAAAATGGTCAAAAAAATATGTGTACTTTCTAATTTGCGCGCAGACGATGGCCTCTACTATTCTTTTTTCCTCTTGGGAATATTCCGCAACATTTTGTAGCAACTCTCTTACATCTTTTTCAGTAAAACTAAACTTTACATTTACACCACATAACTCCTCCGAAATATCCAATTGTGCGCCAAATACCCAGGTAAGTGTGGTCCAACTTCGTTGGACACACAGCAAAAAAGAAGGACTCTTCCGAGTCCTTCCACTTCTAAAACCTATTCCTTATCTAGCCGCACCGATACGTGCCACCGCTCTCTTAAGCGCCGCCTCCGCACGTACTATATCAGTGCCAGACTCTCTTTTACTCAGACGTTCCTCGGCACGCTGTTTTGCCGCCTTGGCACGCTCCACATCAATCTCCTCCGGCCAGTTTGCGTCTTCTGCCAAGATAGTGATACGTTCTTTTTGGATTTCAATAAATCCACCTAAAACCGCCGCTTTTTTGATTTTCCCATTTGCATGAATCTTAACTACGCAAGGTTCCAAAATCGTAGTCAGCGGAATATGATTTTTATAAACGCCCATTTGTCCTTCCACAGAAGTAAATTCTAGGAATTCTCCTTCTCCTTCAAAAAACATTCCGTCCGGCTCAATAATTTTTAGTTCAAATAAATTGTTATCTGCCATCTGTGCTCACCTCTACTTTACACGAGCGAGTACATCATCAATATTTCCGGCATTGAGGAAATATCCTTCCGGAATATCATCATGTTTTCCTTCCAGAATCTCTTTAAAGCCTTGAATTGTCTCATTGATTGGCACATAACGT
>JAZRON010000090.1:0-41227 GCA_045648725.1 Faecalimonas sp. | reverse complement strand
TCTTCCATCTTTGCTTCTTCATGGATACGCTCTACAATCACGTCATCCTCTTTTAAGTCAGCTTCGTCGATTGTTTCGTATTCTTGCTCCGCATTTTCTTTAGAAAGATAAATTGCAACCGGCATGAAAGAGCAATATTTTTCAATCACTTCTCTTACACGATATTCGTTTGAGAATTCCACACTGTCTTCTGCAAGGAATAATGTAATTTCAGTTCCTACAGTTTCCTTATTTCCTTCTTCCATATCGTATTCTGTGCCGCCATCACATGTCCAATGAACCGGTTTTGCGCCTTCACGGTATGACAATGTATCAATATGAACCTCCTCTGCTACCATAAATGCAGAGTAGAAACCAAGTCCGAAATGTCCAATCATTTCATCTTCAGTTGTTTTATCTTTATATTTTTCAAGAAATTCTGTAGCACCGGAGAACGCGATCTGTGTAATGTATTCCTCTACTTCCTCCGCTGTCATACCAAGACCATTGTCGATAAATTTCATAGTCTTTTCTTCTGGATTTACTACAACCTGAATATTTGCTTTGTATCCGTCCGGAAGTTGATATTCTCCCATCATATCTAATTTCTTTAATTTTGTAATGGCATCGCATCCGTTTGAAATCAATTCACGAACAAAGATGTCATGATCTGAATATACCCATTTTTTAATAATTGGAAAAATATTTTCACTACTGATGGAAAGATTTCCATGTTTTTTTGCCATAAATAACATCTCCTTTTTTAACTTATTTCATCTCTTTCATCGTTGGATAAGAAGCAATCGCTCCACTGCGCTGCACACTATATCCACAGAACTTGTTTGAAAATTTCAAAAATTCTTCCATTTGTTCTGCCGACACTTCATCCATATTATCTGCATTAATTCCATTTTGGAACAACTGATATAAGAACGAACCAATAAATCCATCTCCCGCACCTGTTGTATCCACAGCCTTTACTTTTTCACATGGTGCAAAAGCGGTTGCCTTCTTTGTATAACATTCAGCCCCATCAGAACCTTTTGTGTAGATAACCATCTTTACATTTCCAACAAAGAGTTCAGGCAAAGCGTCTTTAATCTCTGTCTTTCCTGTTAGGAATTCTAACTCTTCGTCTGAAATTTTCAAAATATGTGCATATGGGATAAACTCTTGTACTGTATCGTGTAACGCCTTCTCACTATTCCAAAGTGGTTTACGAAGATTCGGGTCGAAACTAATTAGCAAGCCATTCTTTTCTGCGTAGGAAATCGCTTGTTTATGTGCCTCTTTCATTGGAAAATCTCCAAGTGATACAGAGCAGAAATGCAATGCATATTCTCCTTGGAACCACTCCTCTTTCACATCTTCAGCACCAAAGAGCATATCTGCACTTGGTCTTCGATAGAAAGAAAATTCACGATTCCCGTCGTCCTTTAATGCAACAAAAGCAAGTGCTGTGTTAGCCACACTTGTACGTTTCACATATCCTTTTCCGATTCCAAAGGACTCGAATTCAGACACGATTTTATCACCAAATGGGTCATCTCCCAATTGTGTAATCATCTCTGCTTCTCCACCAAGTTTCACGAATGCTCCACATACATTTGCCGGTGCTCCGCCAACGATCGGTTGAAACTTTTGCACTTCTGCAATTCCTGCATTCACCTGCTCCGGAATCATGTCAATCAGTGCTTCTCCAATTGATAATAATTTGTTCATGACTTTTTCTCTCTCCTTTTTATTCCACACTCTTCAGAGATTCTACCATGTCAATCTTCTTGAGTTTAAAATACATAATCCAATTTACAAATGCCGAGAATCCGATGGTAAAAAGCGCACCATACACATAACTCATTGGGAAAATCTCTCGTCCAAACATTGCGATATCCACTTCTACAGTAGTAATGGTAAATAAATGTAGTAGTTTCCCTGCAAAACAACCAACGAAAGTCCCAAGAAGTGTGAGCAGAATATTTTCCCGATATACATAGGTGGCAACCTCTGCATCATAAAATCCCAGCACTTTCAATGTGGCCAGTTCTCTTCGACGTTCTGTAATATTAATATTATTCAAGTTGTACAATACCACAAATGACAACATTCCTGCAACTATAATAAGTACAATCATAACCTTGTCTAATGCAAATAACATGTCGTTTAACTGCCCACTTAAACTGTCCGTATATTGTACATTCAAAATATTATCATAGGTAAGAATCTTCTCACCGATATTTTGTAAATCTTCAAATGCCAGTTCCTCGTCTGCTTTGATTAAGATGTTATTGTAAAATGGTGCCTCTCCGTATAACTCTTCATAAAGGGATGAAGTAAGATAAACGTAGTGGCCTGCATAATTCTCACAAATTGCCGTCACTTTTACTTTCTTCTCGTTCTTTCCTTCTTCAGAAAGTAAAATACTGTCTCCCACTTTCACTCCCAGCATCTTAGACGCTTTTTCCGTCAAAATGATACCTCTGTCAGAAAGTTTGTACCTATTTTCTGTCACACGATCCCGGAATACAAAAAACTTATCCACTTGCTTCAAATCATCAATTACCGTCAGATATGCATCCACTTCATTGTCATCGTTTTCTGCTGTAATGCTAGACATGTGGACATTCATATGTGTTGGAACGTTTACATTTCGCTCTAGATAGTCCTCTAATTCCGCCCTTTCCTCAGCTTTCATGTCTTCATCAATAAAGACACTGCTGTCATAAAGATGCAATTCTCCATATTGATAAGTGGCAATGCTGGTAATGGAATCACGAAGTCCAAATCCAACCATCAAAAGTCCCATACATCCACCAATTCCAAACAAGGTCATAAAGAAACGTTTCTTATAACGGAATAAGTTTCGAAGTGACGATTTCCATGTGAAATTTAAGTGTTTCCATAAGAATGGAATTCTTTCGATAAGCGTACGTTTCCCAATCTTCGGTGCTTCCGGACGCATCAAAATCGCAGGTTGCGCCAGCAGTTCCTTATAGCATGCAAATGCCGTCGCTGCTCCGGTACACAATACGGCAATTAAGGTTGCCACAATTCCATATCCCCAATGGTATGGTAAAAGTACATGTGGAATATGAATATACATAATCTTGTACGCGACTATGATGACATATGGGAAGATTTTTTCTCCTAGAAGAACACCAAAGACACTTCCGCCTATTGTTGCAAAAAGGGCATAATTTAAATACTTTTTCACAATCGAAAAATTACTATAACCCAGAGCTTTCAAAGTACCTATCTGCACGCGCTGTTCTTCCACCATACGTGTCATGGTCGTCAAACTAATCAGCGCTGCTACCAGGAAGAAAATACTTGGAAATACGATAGAAAGTGCTGCAATACGAGCCGCATTATCTCCATATCCCGTATACTCCGGAATAGAACTTCGGTCAAATACATACCATGTAGGAAGTTCTATCTCAGCAATCTCTTCCTCCGCTTCAACAATCTCTGCCTCGCCGTCTGCTATCTGGATTTTCATCTCTTGCTTTGCATCACTGAGCTCTGTTTTTCCAGACTTTAATTCTGCTTCTCCCGAAAACAGTTCTCGCTCTGCCTTCTTTAATTCTGCTTCCTTTTCCTTTAGAAGAACTTCGTTTGCTGCAATTTCCTGTTCGCCTTTGGCAAATTCTTTCTCTGCCTCTACTTCTAAATTAGTAATTTCCTCATCCAAAGACGCTAAGGCCTCTCGCATTGGTTCAATGGCTTTCAGCGCTGCTTCCTTAGCATCACCTTCCAATTTTTCCGCTCTTTCTTCTGCCTTTGCAATTTGCTCTGCCAGCTCTGCTTTCTCTACTTTTAAATCAGCCAAGGCATCCCTGTAAAGCTTCTTCATCTCCTCCAGTTCTTTTTTCCCTGCTTCCAGCTGAGCTTTTGCACTCTCAATCTGAGCTTTTCCGCTTTCAATCTGAACTTTCCCGATTTTTATATCAAGTTCCGCATCTTTCAGCTTATCTTCATTGGCTGAAATCTCTGCTTCTGCCTCTGCCTTCTTAGCATTTAACTCATTTCTTGCATTGTCTATCTGAAGTTGGGCTTCCTTAGCCAAATCGTCTCTACGCACTTCACAACGAACATTTTGAACGAGTTCAATCTGTTCAATTGCTTCATCAATCAGCGTATCGTATTCATCCGTAAATGCCAGTACATCCTCCGCTCCATCTACCATGGCATAAATTTCTGTATACACGTCTAAAGTAAATGCCTCAGGCATCACAACCATAAATCCGCCTACAGAACCATTGCCTATAGTACTGCTACCTCTGTCTAAAGAAAAATAAAGGGGGCTGTTTCCGGTTCCCACAATCTTAAATTCTGTCCTTTCCAGAGTATCAGCAAGCACAGCATCTGTTCCTGATTCTACCACAATGGTATCTCCGATTTCATAGTCAGTCGACTCCAGAAAATCCTGGTCGACCAAACACTCTTCTGCTGTTTTCGGGAGTCTCCCCTTCTCAACTGTTACCAGATTCATATCTTCCGTATGAGACATTACATGAACAACCTTCATGTCATCTCCCCCATCACAAAGAACATCCACACTGTATGCCCCCTGTGCGCTTTCCATTGCCGGAAGTCTTCCTATAACATCTACATCTTCCACCGTAAGTCCGTATGTACTTACCACCTTGATGTCCATCAATTTATTTTCATCCACATACGCATCACCGGAAAGTATCATGTCCGGCTCTGTCGCGCGAATTCCAACAAACAAGGAAACTCCCAAAGCCACAATAAAAAAGATAGAAAGAAAGCGTCCCATACTCTTTCGGATTTCCATAAAGAAATCCTTTCTCAACGCATTTTTCTTCATCATTACACCTACCATTCAATCGTTTCTACCGGTACCGGATTTTCATTCTCCACAATCTTATGCACCTTACCGTTTTTAATATGAATCACACGGTCTGCCATTGGTGCAATTGCGGAATTATGGGTAATCAGAATCACCGTCATCCCCTGTTTTCTACAAGTATCCTGAAGCAATTTTAAAATTGCTTTTCCCGTGTTGTAGTCCAACGCTCCAGTCGGCTCATCGCACAATAATAATTTTGGATTCTTCGCTAAAGCTCTTGCAATGGAAACTCGCTGTTGCTCTCCACCGGACAACTGAGCCGGAAAGTTGTTTACACGCTCACCAAGACCAACCTCTTCTAAAACTGTTTTCGCATCCAAAGGTTCCTTGCAAATCTGAAGTGCCAGTTCCACATTTTCCAATGCGGTTAAGTTTGGAATCAGGTTGTAGAATTGAAACACGAATCCAATATCATCTCGTCTATATGCAGTTAAATTTTTTGGACTGTATTTTACAATATTTTCACCGTCCACAATTACCTTACCACTGGTGGCCGTGTCCATCCCACCCAAGATATTGAGCACCGTAGTCTTTCCCGCACCACTGGCACCGACTACAACCGCAAACTCACCTTTTCCTACAGAAAACTCTATACCATCTGCTGCCGCAATCTCCACTTCGCCCATCTTATATATTTTTCGCACATCACGCAATTCTACATATTTGTCCATGCACTCCACTCCGTTCTAACTTTATTACAACTATTTTTTATTTATTGTACCATATGACATAAAACCATGATACAATACTTTTATTAAAATATTATAAAAAGGAGACCGTATTATGGATGGCTTAAGAGTGATTCCCGTATCAAACATGGAATTGGTATACTCAGTAACTGCAGTTGCAGACGAAATCTGGCATGAACACTTTGTACCGATTATTGGCGAAGAGCAAGTTGACTATATGTTGGAAAAATTTTTATCTCCGGAGGCCCTTATAGAACAGATTAATTCCGGATATCAATACTACTTATTTTCTTTTGAATATACCTTTGCAGGATTTGCAGGTGTACACAAAGAAAACGGAAGTTTGTTCCTCAGCAAATTGTATGTACATAAAGATTTTCGTGGAAAGGGCATTGCTTCCTATATGTTTAAACAATTTATTGAACTTTGTAAGAAACATGACCTGGATAAGATTTGGCTGACATGCAACAGAAACAACACAGATACTTTAAACGTATACAAACATTGGGGCTTCAAAAAAGTACGGGAAGAAGTAGCCGATATTGGAAATGGATTTGTCATGGACGATTACATTTTAGAATATGAGATAAAATAACAGACAATGCAAATGGGATTTGTTGCTTCGCTCCAAATCCCATTCTTTTCTGAATTGCTTATTCTCTAACCCCAATTACTTCACTTGGCATGAGTGTAACTTCTTTCAAACCATTCAGCCATATTTTTGAACCCTCTGTAAAAAACACATTTCGATACACCGTTGATCCCATATAACTTGCAAAATACTGGGAATCTTCAAAAACAAGTTCTCCACTTTCAGGATTTAGTAACTGATAGCTTACATCTCCATACTCATCATCCTGCTGATCATCCCCAATCGGTTCGTACCAAATATCATACACCCCTGCCGGAAAATCAATTCCTGCAGTCGCCTCTCCTGTTATCATAAAACTCTCTGACAAATAATTTTCCACGCCATTTACTTCGTAAAAGTCCACATCGTCTGAACCTAAACACAGAAGCATATTAGACGGAATAGTCAGAATCTGACCTTCGCTTAGATAAACCTCCTCAACATACTCCTGTTTTCCCAAACTCAATTCATAGGAGTCAGTAATGCAAAAACCTTTCTCTACGGGTTCCATAATTTCTATAAGGCCGGCTTCTCCCCAGTCAATTCCAATCGTGTAAGTTCCTTCCGGAATATGGACACCCACTTCATACATACCGGCTTCTAAATAATTCTCATATGCATATTCCTGCACATCAGGTTCGTAAGAACTTTCTTCCATCAGGCCTATCAGAGATGGAATGATACCAAAGATTGCAATGATAATCGCTACAATTGGACCTGCACCTTTCTTCTCTGTCTTAGACTGCGTCGCCGTTTTGCTTACTTTCTGTTGCGTGTACGTCGGTCTTGCGTACTCTATACGCTGAGATTTCCTTTGGGAATATGTAGGCACCTCTTCATGCACATGCGTCAGTGGTTTCTCGTCACAATTATTTCTATTTACCCATTTCTTATATTGATTGTCATTTTTGGTATTATCTAATCCACATAAGGTACATCTTTTTTCAAAATCCAGTCTTCCACCACACAAACTACATCGTGCCATACAATCACCCCGCTTTTCTTTAAGTATATCATATTTATGGACACAAAAAAAGTAGACCTAAACTTTTTCAGGTCTACAAACAAAAACTACGGAAAAGGGATTCGAACCCCTACTAACAGAGTCAGAGTCTGCTGTGCTACCATTACACCATTCCGCAATATTTCGAACAGTCTTATTATATCAATCTCGAAAGAAAAATCAAGTCTTTTTTTTATTTTCTTTCGAAATCCATCCAATAATCTGTCCCGAAAGAATCACGGTCAATAAAGAGTACAAAATTCGCTGCAACGGTATGTAAGTAAGGGAAAGAATCAACACGGTTAAGTCACTAAACAAATAAATCCACTGAATATCTTTCTTCAAAACTTTAGACAAGCTCATAGCCAATGCGTCATCTCCACAGGTGGCACCGCCCACGCGCACACAGATACCGATTCCTGCACCCACGAAAATCGCTCCGACAATCGCTGCAATAAGGGGATAATTTTGAATCTGCGGCCATATTGGTTCATACTGTTCAAAAATAAAATAGAATACTGAATATGCACCACCGGAAATACAGGAGTATGCGATAAATCGTTTACCAAGTGTTTTCCATCCCAGATAGTAACATGCAAAATTAATAATCAGACCTGAAAACGCTGGAGAAACATGAAACCAATGATACAACAGTAACGTAAGCCCCAACACTCCGCCTTCTGTCACATTTGACTGTGCGTGAATATGGTATAGCCCAAACGCCACTATTGCGCTTCCCAAAAGCATAAGCAGTCCATCTCTAATCAACGTTTTTGTCCGATAATTTCGATTCCCCATCTGTAATCCTCCCACCATTTACTCTGTCATTTTAGCCTATGATTTTGCCGAATGCAACCTCTATCCTTTTCCTCTCCTAACTTTCCGCAACTTTTTTAAAATATGTAACAGAAATCTGCAAAAAAATATTGTAAAATGCGCTATTTTATGATAAAAAATGAGAGTGAGATGTTTTTTATCTCGCTGTTTATTGATTCATACATAGAAAGGACGATCGAAAATGGAAAAGATCTACACAGGAAAAACGAAAGACGTTTACAAACTTGAAAATGGAAATGTAATGTTAAAATTTAAAGATGATTGTACAGGAAAAGATGGAGTATTTGATCCAGGTGAAAACACTGTTGGTTTAACAATCGAAGGAATCGGAAAAGCGAACTTAGAAACATCTATTCACTACTTTGAATTATTAAAAGAAGCTGGAATCAAAACACACTACGTTTCAGCAAACTTAGAAGACGCTACAATGGAAGTTCTTCCAGCTACAGTATTTGGACATGGTCTTGAAGTAATCTGCCGTCTTGTTGCTACAGGAAGCTTCATCAGAAGATACGGCGAATACATTGCAGATGGTACTGTATTAGAAGGCGGATACGTTGAATGTACATTTAAAAATGATGATTTAGGCGACCCACTTGTAACAGGCGAAGGTCTTGCAGCACTTGGTGTTATGTCACCGGCTATGTTTGAAAGCATGAAAGAACAGACATTGGCTATCACAAAAATCGTTGCTGACGATTTAAAAACTCTTGGTCTTGATTTATGGGATATCAAATTCGAATTTGGTTACAACAATGACGAAGTTATCTTAATCGATGAAATCGCTTCTGGTAACATGAGAGTTTACAAAGATGGTAAAATTGTTGATCCTGTTGAATTAACAAAGATTATCAACAACAGATAATTAGATATTTTGACAAAACTTAAGGGTACCGAAATTGGTACCCTTTTTTGTGTCAGTTTATGCAGTTTTTTTATTTTGGGACACCCCTAAACGCAATTTGGGACGTAGTCAAATTGAATTTGACTACGTCCCAAATCAAACTAAATTTCTATCTCTCCCTCGAATGAAACCTCAGCTGGTCCGGTCATATACACCTTGTTCGCTTCTCTATCCCATTCAATCAGCAAATCACCGCCAAGAAGTTTTACTGTCACTTTATCTTCTGTTAATCCATTTAAGATACTTGCCACTGCTACAGCACATGCGCCGGTTCCACAGGCCAATGTTTCTCCTGAGCCACGTTCCCACACACGCATTTCAACAGTGTTTCTGTCAATAACTTTGGCAAATTCTGTATTGATACGGTTTGGAAAACGCTCATGATTTTCAAACTTTGGTCCGATTTTTTCAATTTCCAAACCTTTTACATCGTCAATGTAAACGACAGTATGTGGATTTCCCATAGAAACCCCCGTCATACGGTATTCTTTACCATCCACAATAATTGGGGCGTTGATTACTGAATCTCCTTCTGCCACAATTGGAATATTTGCAGGAACTAGTTCTGGACTTCCCATATCCACTTTGACAAACTTTACTTTTCCATCTTCCACTGTAAAATCGAGATACTTGATACCTCCCAATGTTTCTACTGAAATACTTGTTTTATCTGTCAAACCATAGTCATAAACATATTTTCCTACGCAGCGGATTCCATTTCCACACATTTCCCCGCGGGAGCCATCTGCATTGTACATCTCCATCTCAAAATCAGCTACTTTGGAGGGATTAATCATAATCAGTCCGTCTGAACCCACGCCAAAGTTCCGATTACTCACTTTAATGGCTGTTTCTGATGGATTATCAATTTTTTCTTGAAAGCAATTTACATATACGTAATCATTTCCTAAGCCCTGCATTTTTGTAAATTTCATAGTTTTCTTCCTCGTTTTTTCTACTTTTCTTCTTTGTGTGACAAATCAATCTGCGGCCGCACATGCAATTCCTTGGAAATATACTTGCCGTCTTTTCGATGCTGCTTCACACATTCTGTAAGAAGAAACTCAATTTGTCCGTTAATGGAACGGAAATCGTCTTCTGCCCAAGCTGCAAGGGCATCGTATAACTTCGGTGATAGCCGAAGGGGTACTTGTTTCTTCACATCTGCCATATTAATACAAACTTCCTGTATTTACAATAGGTTGTGCGTCATGATTTCCACAAAGAACTACTAACAAATTAGATACCATAGCAGCTTTTCTTTCATCATCTAATGTTACTAAGTCATTCTCATTCAGACGTTCTAATGCCATTTCCACCATGCCGACTGCACCGTCTACAATCATCTTTCTTGCATCAATGATTGCAGATGCCTGTTGTCTCTGAAGCATAACTGCTGCAATCTCCGGTGCATAAGCCAAATACGTAATACGTGCTTCCACGACTTCCAAACCTGCCTCTTCTACTTTTGACTGAATCTCATCTTTGATACGCTGTGCCACCACTTCGCTGGAACCACGAAGGCTGCCTTCATCTGCGATTCCGTCACCTGTTGTATCTACGTTCGGTGCAACATCATACGGATATAATCTAACAATATTACGAAGTGCACTATCACACTGCAGGGATAGGAATTCCTTATAATTATCTACGTTAAATACAGCTTTTGCCGTATCAACCACACGCCAAGTCACTGCAATTCCAATTTCTACTGGATTTCCAAGACAGTCATTGATTTTTTGACGATTGTTGTTGAGTGTCATAATCTTTAAAGAAATCTTCTTATCCGGTACTTCCATTGCCACCTCTGCACCGGTAGATGCAATCACGAATGGTTTTTTCACACTGGCATCCACATCGCCACTTTGATTCAACTTTGTCTTCGCTGCCGGATTGAACCCTGTACAGAACGGATTAACAAAATAAAATCCTTCATTTCTCAATGTGCCGATATATTTACCGAACAATGTAAGTACCAAAGCTTCTTGTGGCTTTAAAGTTCTAAGCCCACAGAATAAAATCCAACCTAGGCAAACCCAAATAGCGGTCACCACAATCACTGGAATATTTTCAGCTATGGTGCCGAAAACCAACCCCACAATTGCAACCACATACAATGCCAGTGTCAGTAATAATATTGACATGCCATTTTTCTTGTTATTTAATGTAACTTCTTTCATAACGAAACCTCCTGTCTCTTTTTGATATCAAAATGATATCATATTTGTTTTTTCTTGACAACACATTTTTCAAAAAATATCATGTTTTATTCTAGTACAAGCAAATTTATGCATAGATTTAGATAAAACAAATGCTTTTGGGGTAAGAATGAAACTAGTTTGGAAGGTAGGACTGCTACTGATAATTCTTTTTGTCGGCTTGAAATTTGGCATATCCAGAACCGTAACTGTCAGCAATACAGTGAACGGAAAGGAACTGCCAATTTATTCTGTGGAGACCGACGACAAAAAGGTAGCATTATCATTTGACGCTGCATGGGGAAATGAGGATACGCAGATCATTTTAGATACTCTGGCAAAATATAATGTACACGCCACCTTTTTCATGACAGGTGGCTGGGTAGAAAACTATCCTGAGGATGTAAAGAAAATTCAGGCTGCCGGACATGATTTGGCAAACCATAGCGAGAACCATAAGAACATGAGCCAACTTACAGACGCTGAATGCCAAGAGGAATTAATGAAAGTACATAACAAAGTGAAAGAATTGACAGGTGTGGAGATGAATCTCTTTCGCCCGCCATATGGCGATTACGATAGCCACGTGATTACGAACGCAAAGAATTGCAATTATCATACTATTCAATGGTCCGTAGACAGTTTAGATTGGAAAGACTATGGAGTAGAAAGTATCATAAAAACCGTAACAGAACACAAAGAATTAAAAAATGGTGCCATCATTTTAATGCACAATGGAGCGAAATATACTGCTCAGGCACTACCTACCATCATTGAAAAATTACAGGCAGATGGATACCAGATTGTTTCCATTTCCCAGCTCATCTATAAGGACAATTATCACCTGGATGTGACAGGGCGGCAGATACAAAATTAGTACGCTTTAAAAAGGATAGTGCCGTTTTGCACTATCCTTTTTCACAACATTTCTCTATCAACTTTTTATAGATATGTTCCACAAACCATGGTTCTTTTGAAACCTTTAATGCTTCTTCAAAAGTCCACCATTTCACTGCTGAATTCTCATCCTCATTTACAGTCAATACTTCATCCTCATGTGCTTCTGCCAAAAAAGTCACATTTAGATGTAAATGGCTTGGCACATATTTCCCTTTTTTTATGTGTCCACTAACTGCAAGTATCTCCAAACTAAAAATGTCTTCACTTACCAATTTCGCATGTTTTACTCCGGTTTCTTCCTGTAATTCTCGCAAGGCTACTGCTCTCAAATCTTCTACTTCATCTGCATGACCACCTATCCATGACCAAGAATCATAAATATTATGATATACCATTAAAGTCTTGGTACGTTCTTTGTTAACAGTCCAAATGGACGTTGTAAAGTGGGCAACCTGATTTTCGCGGGTAAAACAATCTTCATCGGATGCCAGATGCTTTAGCATGATTTCTTTATCACGGGCTTCCTGCTCATTTACTGGACTATATGCTTGTATACTTTCAAACAAGTTCATAGGAATTTCTCCTTCTCTACTTCCCATTCTTCTCAATCATAATATTTAAAATTTCTTTATCCGTACTCTCCATTCCCTTGTTTCCGACTCTCGCCATATTTCGAATACAGTCTTCCGGCGTCTCGGCACAAATGCCGTCACGCACACGTAGCGGTGCATCATTCACCGCAGTGATGGCACTAAGCAGTGCGGCAGCCGAACCTGTAGAAACCTTCAACGCACATCCGACTTTTCCACCATCGCAAATCATACCTGTTACAGTTCCTGACATATTACGAATGGCATAACCAATCTGTTCATCTGTACCACCCAAAAGATATGTAATCCCTGCTGCTGCAGCGGTTGAAGAAGCCATAACACAACTACACATCGGAGACAATTTTCCTACATGAGCATTGATATATCGATTCACAAGATGCGCAAATGCAAGTGCCTTTTCTGTCTGTTCTTTGGTTGCACCAATTGCTTTTGCAGTTTCACTTACCGGGAGAATTACCACCAACCCCTTCGTTCCTGCACCGGAACTGCTCATTGTGGGCAACGGACATCCATCTAAGCGATTTTCAGCAGCCGCAGACACTTTTAAAAGAATCCTACCCATCAAATCCTCCGCCATCAGATTATTTTTTATGCTCTTTTTAAATGCATCTGCAATCCCGACTCCTGATGCATCTATTCCCGTGTAGGCTGCCAGTTGTTCATTCATCTCCACACCATCTAAGAGAAATTCTAGTTCCGCTTCTGTTGCAGTGGAAACAAGTGCTCGAATCTCTGCAATCTTCATCTCCTTCAACTCATCAACTACAAGTTCTTCTCCGCCACTCGATTGTATGCTCTCTTTTTCGAAAACAATCTCCTCATTCTTTTTCACAAGTACTATATTGGTATGTGCGTTTCGAATTACACATGTACCCTCATCTACATCCGTAATTACATGGCTTTCCACATACAGACCCTTTTCATTTTCTGCAACTGCTACTTTCACAGCATCATTCTCAATCAGTTTTCCTGACGCCGCTAATATCTCCGGTGTAATATCTGCTAGAAGTTCCAAACTTTTTCCTGAATTCTTAAGGCTTGCACCAAGTGCTGCCGCCCATTCTAGTCCAACTTCACCGCAGTTTGGAATTCCGGCCGACATACCATTTTTATAGATTCCCGTATTTACTTTCACTTCGATATGTTTGCATTCACCTTCTACCGCCTCACTTGCTTTTGCCGCACACAGGGCTACACACACCGGTTCTGTGCAACCTAGAGCCGGTACCACATCTTTCTTTAGTAATTCAAGCATTTGATGTTTATTCATAGCTGCAGCTCCTTTTTTAAACACAAAATATTATCTTCAATGTTCTTAATAATCACTTTGAAATCTTCATCAGTTTTTCCTGTGGGATCTTCCAAACCCCAATTTTCATCAAATGGTCTCCCCACAAAAGGACACGCCACATTACACCCCATCGAAATAGCAATGTCGGGCTCTGGAATTTCAGAAATCAACTTTGAATACTGTGTTTTTTCCATATCGATATCATATAATTCTTTCATAATTCGCACGGCATCTTGATTAATCTGCGGCTTTTTTTCTGTCCCTGCAGAATAACTTTCAAACACATCAGAAGCCAAATGTTTTCCTAAAGCTTCTGCAATTTGACTTCGACACGAATTATGCACACATATAAATGCTACCTTCTTCAAAATTATCCTCCACCCTGCTACTTTCTCAAATACCGCAGCCAATTCACGCCACCACTTAACTGTTCTACAGTATCCAGTTCATATTCCTCCATCTTACTTTCCAAAAACAATGGTTTCCCTTTGCTTCCTGCTATCATTGGCACCTGAACCAGACTCAGTTCGTCAACTAAACTTTCTCGTTGGAACGCACCATTAATGGTACTGCCACCTTCCAACATCAATTTCTCTATACCAAATAATTCATGCAACTTCTCCATTGCCAATCCAATATTGATTGCAACGCGACCCGCAAAAATGTAGGACACCCCTATATCTCGTAAATATGCTAAATACGCATCTGAAACCTTCTCGCAAAGCACCTCTATAATATGAGCATCGTCATAGCCCGGATCCTCATCATGAATTCTTGATTCTTTCCAGCCCAAGCGTCCTGAACGGTCAAATGCTACTGCATAATAGGTCGCTTCCTTATCTGCCACATAATCTTCCCGTGACAGGAAACTCTTCTGATACTTAGACAGATTTGGGCTAAATCCACCTGTAAAACTTTCCTCCATTGTTACGCTTCCACAGGCAAATGCATCTGCATGAGATTCACGATGGATACGAAAATACTCCTCATTTGCCGCTTCACATCCTTCCGTAGTCAAAAAATCGCCGGTAACTTTTCCGTCAATGGATATTGCCATATGACATACAATATATGGTCTCATGTTCTTCTCCTTTCAAGTCCACTCTGTTCTTTCTACCATTATACCATATGTTAAAAATTTTACATCTCAAACTAGATAATTTGCATAATTTTTCCAAAAACAGGCATACTACCTTAAAACGAAAAAAGGAACCCGAAAAATCGGGTTCCTTATATTATAGTCCTTATTTCTTTAAGAATGTTGGAATCTTAATAGACTGTTCTTTTACTTGACTAGATGGTGTTCTAGGTGTTTGTAATGATGGAACAGTTCCTGTGGTTGATTTTAATGCTGGATTTGCTAATCCCAAATCAAGTTCTTGTACCTTTGGTGTTGGCACTACCGGAGATTCGTATCTTTCCACATTTTGAATTGGTGGAATCTTTGTTCCCTCTAATCTTGATTTTAATTTAGAAGCAGTTCCTCCCACATTATGTAAGCCTGTAGCGATAACTGTAACCACAACTTCATCTGTCTTAGTATCATCGTACATAGCACCAAAGATGATGTTTGCTTCTTCACCAGCAAGATCTTGTACATATTCTGCTGCATCACTTGCATCCATAAGTGTAATATCACCGGATACGTTAATGATAACATGTGAAGCACCTGAAATTGTTGTTTCAAGAAGTGGACTTGCAACTGCCTGCTTCACAGCTTCAAGAGCCTTGTCATCACCCTTACCATATCCAATACCGATATGAGCGATACCCTTATCAATCATAACTGTCTGGATATCAGCAAAGTCAAGGTTGATCAATGAAGGTACATTAATCAAGTCTGTAATACCTTGGATACCTTGTTGTAATACTGCATCCGCTTTCTTAAGAGCTTCCGGCATTGTTGTTCTTCTATCAACGATTTCTAACAATTTATCATTTGGAATAACAATCAATGTATCTACGTTTTCTTTTAATTTTTCGATACCTGCCAAAGCATTGTTCATACGTGTCTTAGATTCGAAACGGAATGGTTTTGTAACAACACCTACTGTAAGTGCTCCCATTTCTTTTGCAATACGTGCCACAACTGGTGTTGCACCTGTACCGGTTCCGCCACCCATACCACAGGTAACGAATACCATGTCAGCACCTTTGATTGCTTCTCTGATTTCTTCTTCACTTTCTTCTGCTGCTTTTTCACCAACTTCCGGTTTTGCTCCGGCACCGAGACCTTTTGTAATCTTGTCCCCAATTTGCATCAAAGTTGGTGCTTTTGATAATTGTAATGCTTGTTTATCTGTATTAATCGCGATAAATTCCACGCCTGCGATCTGTTCGTCAATCATGCGGTTAACAGCGTTATTTCCGCCACCACCAATACCGATAACTATGATTTTTGCTGCTGCTTCTGATTCGTTTGTTCTGATTTCTAACAAGAGCTTCTCCTCCTTCGTTTCCTTATTTATTTTATACGTCCCTTAGACTATATCGCACTTCGCCATACATATATATAATATAGAGTTTTTGTCAAATAATCAATACCAAATTTTATTTTTTTACTCTTCTTCCTCTTCAAAACTAATCCATGAACTCATCTCATTATAATGTTCTAAGTCAAATGTGCCTTTCTTCCCTTCCACTTCTTTCAAAATAGGTGGCACCTGAATCAGTTTTTCATCAAAATTGAGTTTTCCGAGTTTTACACAAATCTCTCCAAAGTATAGGTTCATACTGTCCTCTTCCCACACCAACCGATCTGGTTCCAAGTCATTTTTCCTAACTTCCTCCGAGATATTTACAATATAGGAGAATACTTTTTCGTCTTTGATTTTTAATTTCTCATACAAAACAATGTTGGAAACTCGCAATCCCTCCACAATAGGAATTCCATCTATGATTTCGCTCCCTTTTTGCAAAACCGTACCATCGTCTGCAAAATACACATAGGAATTGTCGGACAAAATACATCCCACAACCTGCTTCTCCTGCACTTTGATATGTAACTCCCACGGACTTTTAAACCCTACACTGACATCCTCCAGATAAGATGGCAGTTCATAGGCGCCCAGTTTGTACTTACACACTGTATACACTGAATTGAAAGTATATGGATCCTCTTTTACCCATTCTACAATCTGGTGTTCTCTGCTGTACTTTACGCCTGTTACTTTAATATTCTGTACATAGGTCAATAAAAATGTGGCTACAACAAAAATTGCCAATGTCAAAACCAAAACAGTGACTGCATATAAATAATAACCAAAGCGTTTCTTCTTTTTACGTCGCTTTTTCGGTTGTGTTTCTAAATCTTGCGTTTTGCTCATTTTGCTTCCTCCCCTTGAATACTACTCTATCATACTAGATACACTTAGTACAAGCCCCATTTCTAAGAGTAGAAACATAACTGACGTTCCACCATAACTTACAAATGGCAAAGTAATACCCGTATTGGGAATTGTATTTGTCACAACGGCAATATTTAAAATTACCTGAATCATCATATGAGCCATTGCGCCGGTTGCAATCAGTGAACCAAATAAGTCTCTTGCATGTGTTGCAATCACAAAAAATCGCCAAATCAGTATTAAAAATAAGAGTATTAGGAAAGAGGCTCCTACCAATCCCCACTCCTCACACACAATGGAAAAAATCATATCATTCTGTGCTTCCGGTACAAATCCCAACTTCTGCACACTATTTCCCAATCCTCTTCCAAAAAGACCTCCTGAACCTATTGCATAAAGTCCCTGCAGCGTCTGATAACCTTTCTCATACTGCTCCGGATTTCTCCAGATTGCAAGACGTTCCAAACGATAACTTTCCACTGCTAAAAAGATTGTAAGAAAGGCTACGCCTGTAACTCCCAACCAGACAAATTGTGCATAAAGAGGACTTGCCACAAATACCAATACCACTCCAATACCCAGAATGATAATTGCCGTGCTAAGGTTACTTGCTCCCACAAGCCCCACAATAGGCAATATGGAAAGCATAATTAGAAGCAACACCTTCATTTTTTTCATTTTCGTGCCATTCTTCACAATCATGTATGCAAGAAAGAGGATGACTGCAATCTTGGCAAATTCAGATGGTTGAAATGAAAATGGCCCAAAAGACAACCATCTTTTGGACCCATTATATTCATCACCAAACAGCAACACTGCAATTGACAGCAACACAGATAACAAATATGCCGGCAGAGCCAAACGCCGCCACACGTGGTAATCTATATTTGCCATTGCATACATCAATGCCAATCCCAGTGATGTTGCAAAGACTTGCTTTTTTAAATAATAAAACGAATCATGGAATTTCACCTGACCATTATAAGAACTGGTGCTGTAAAGGATAAGCAATCCTATTATCACTAGTATAAGAACAACCACAAGAAGACCATAATCAAATCCTCTTTTCTTTTTCGGCTGTGCCAATTCCCTTCACTCCTTATAAGGCATTTACAATTTCTTTAAACTTATCTCCACGTTCTTCGTAATTTTTAAACATTCCCCAGCTTGCGCATGCAGGCGACAACAATACCGCGTCTCCCGATTGTGCCAACTCTGCACAAGTTGCAACGGCTTCTTCCAACGTTTCCGTGAGGATTACATTCTCAAATCCACAATTTCTTGCGGCCTGGGCAATCTTTTCCTTGGTCTGCCCCAGAAGAACAAAATACTTCACTTTGCCGTCAAAGTTTTCTATCCACTCTTCATAACTGGAATCCTTGTCATAACCACCACCAATTAAAAGCGTTGGACGATTCATCGCCTGAATCCCCTTGATGGCCGCGTCCGGATTGGTTCCTTTGGAATCGTTATAATAAGCAACTCCCTGTTTCTCGCATACAAATTCAATACGATGAGCAACTCCGGCAAACTCTTTTACCGTCTTGCGGATAATGTCTATCGGCACACCATAAGCTGCAGCCATAGCCGTTGCCGCCATTACATTCTCATAATTATGGGTACCAAGTAACTTTAATTCGTTCACATGGCATAACAAGGTCGGTTCTCCGTCTTTGTAGATAATATTGCCCTCTTCTAAATAGATGCCTTTTTCTAGTTTACGCCGACTACTGAAATATAGAACCTTTGCTCTTACATTTTTGCCAAATTGTCTGGTAACCTCATCTTCATAATTCAGGACACAAGTATCTTCTTCTGTCTGATTCTTGGCAATCTCCTCTTTCGCCAAAATATAATTTTCCATAGTATGATGACGATTCAAATGGTCTGGCGTGACATTTAATATGGCACTTACACGTGGCCTGAATGCATGGATTGTTTCCAATTGGAAGCTGCTGATCTCTGCTACTACCACACTGGACTTCTCCATATTTTGAACCTCTGTAGTATACGGATTCCCAATGTTGCCGACTACAAATACACTTTCCCTATAGTTCTTCATAATCTCACCAAGGAGTGCTGTGGTGGTGGTCTTTCCGTTGGTTCCCGTAATTGCAAGCACATCACCTTTGCCATATGTATATGCAAGCTCCACTTCACCCCAGATCGGAATGCCTGCCTCTCGCATCTGATTCACAATTGGCAAATCTGTCGGAACACCTGGACTCATAACTACCAAATCCAATGTATGCAAAATCTCCTCCTGCAAATCTCCCAAAATGACCTGTACACTTGTGTCTTCCCCAATCTGTCTCTTTAATTCTTCTGGATTAAGCGATGGGTTCCCGTCATATAAAATCACATCGCGATCCATTGATTCTAATAATCGGCATGCTCCAATCCCACTGATTCCGGAGCCAAATACAAGTACCTTCTTGTTCATAGTTACCTCCTACATTGCCATCAATGCAATCAGGCAAAGAATAGCTGTAATAATTGAGAACACTGCCACCACTTTTGTCTCAGACCATCCACACAATTCAAAGTGGTGATGGATTGGTGCCATCTTAAAAATACGTTTTCCACCTGTTTTCTTAAAATAAGTCACCTGAATCATCACAGATAACACCTCTACTAAGTAAATCAATCCTACGATTGCAATAAAAAACGGCATTTGAAGCATATATGCTGTTGACGCAACGAAGCCTCCAAGGGCAAGGGAACCTGTATCCCCCATAAACACGCTGGCCGGATAGACATTGAATAATAAAAATCCCAATAAAGCTCCTACGACAGCACAGGTAATTGGTTCAACCCCACTTTTGGTACCAATTGCAACCACCGTAAAGAATGTTGCCACAAGCACAGTCACGCTAGATGCAAGCCCATCTAAACCGTCTGTAAAATTCACTCCATTCACCG
Organism: Faecalimonas sp.; assembly: GCA_045648725.1. Classification (GTDB taxonomy): domain Bacteria; phylum Bacillota; class Clostridia; order Lachnospirales; family Lachnospiraceae; genus Faecalimonas. The sequence goes on along the minus strand of JAZRON010000090.1, from coordinate 21,045 downwards.
TTCCGATTACAACAATGAACAAAAATGGTATGGACAGCCATCCCCAATCCAGATATTCCCCACTTGTAAATGGAATCAGCCAGCCCATTGGAGTCTCTGTCTTTACCAAGTAGAATGCAAAAACTGCAGTCACCAGAATCTGAAGTCCCATTTTTTGTTTTGGAAACAAACCATCGGAACGTTTCATTACAACCTTCAAATAATCATCTAAAAATCCAATCAATCCAAATCCCAATGTCACGAACAAAATCGGAATGATTTTTGGATAATCTTTGATATAAATCACGGAGGTAAGTACAATGCTGCCAAGAATAATTACACCGCCCATAGTAGGTGTTCCTGCCTTCTTCAGGTGAGACTGAACACCCTCCACACGTTCTGTCTGTCCCATCTTCAATTTTCTCAGAATCGGAATAATTACCGGTCCCATGATAACACTTAGGACGAAGGCAATTAGCACCGGAATAATAATTTTATAGTCCATATTACACCTCATATCTCTTTTGTTAGTTTCTCTTTAGCCTAATATAGTATACAACTATTCGCCAGCCTTTTCAATCCCAAGATAAGGCAGAATATTTTCAAAAATGGTTTTCACCACCGGAGCCGCAATGGTTCCGCCATAATATATTCCTTGAGGATTATGAATGACAATCAATGCAAGAATCTGTGGATTATCCGCCGGCGCAAACCCGATAAAGGATGATATATATTTATGTGCGCTTCTCGGAAGGGTCTGTGAGGTAGCCGTTTTCCCTCCAATACGGTAACCCTCTATATATGCTTTACTGCCGCCGCCCTCAGCCACAACACTCTCCAAAAGGGTTCGCATAGTTTCCGAGGTTGCATCTGAGACAACATTTTTTTCCTCCTCATAAGATAAGACTTTGATCGTCTTTCCCCCCTCATCCAGCACCTGTACACCAAAATGAGGTGTAATTCTATTTCCACCATTGATAATAGAACTTATGGTTGTTGCCAACTGAATTGGAGTAATCTGGAAAGATTGGCCAAACGTCATGGTGGCAAGTTCCACCGGACCTACATTTTCCTTTTTGTGCGTAATCGTATTTGCCTCACCCGGAAGGTCTATTCCTGTCTTTTTTGTAAGTCCCAGTTTTTGAAAATATTCATAAAAACGATCCACTCCAAGTTCCAACCCAATATTCATAAAAACGGGGTTGCAGGAATTTTGAAGTCCCTCTACAAAAGACTCCGAACCATGTCCTCCCACCTTATGACATCGGATTCTCCGGTCCTCTACAACATAATATCCCGGGCAAAAAAAAGAATCATCCAAGTTTACCGTCCCCGCCTCCAGACATGACGTAGACGTAATTACTTTAAAGATGGAGCCTGGCTCATAAGTGTCGTTAATACAGCTATTTCTCCACATCTGATTGAGCAAATCCTGTTTTACATCATCTGCCACATTTTCTGTATCTAGCCCCACTGACTCCAATGAAAAGGGCTCATTTAAATTGAATTCCGGAACGTTTACCATTGCCATAATCTCACCATTTTGTGGATTCATAATCAAAACAGACACCTTGTCTGCTTCTTTCTCCTCCATTACCTTTTCTGCCGCTTGTTGGGCATATGCCTGAATATTGTAATCCAAACTAATTTGAAGTGTGTTCCCCGGAATCGGCTCTATGCGGTCTTCAGCCACTCCCTCCAATTCAATTCCTCTGGCATCTGTTGTGGTAAGGATGGTGCCATTCACACCTTTTAAATACTCCTCATATTTTACTTCCAATCCGATAATTCCCTGGTTGTCACCACCGGTAAACCCAAGCACCTTGGACGCCAACTCCTCATAAGGATAAAACCGTTTATAGTCTTCATCTACCTTCACACCGGCCAAATCATATTCTCGAATGCGGTCTCCTATGGCTTTATCCACGTTTGTTTTAATCCGTTCTATAGAGGAAACCTTCTCCACACGCTTTCGCACAGTAGCCTCCTCCATCTCTAGTTCCCTTGACAGTATCTCAATTACCGTTTCCGCATCCTTTATCTGACTGTGTATTACAGAAATTGTACACACTGATTTATTTGTGGCAAGCACCACACCGTTTGCATCAACAATTTCACCTCTAGCCGCCTTAATTTCACGTTCTCGCTCGTGTAACGCTTCTGCCTTTTTCTGATAATATTCTGCGTCGAAAATCATAAGATAAACCAATCTTCCGATTAATCCTAAAAGTACCAGAAGTGCCACTAAAAATACGATTAAAATTTTCTTACGATTGTATGTTTTGTTTTTCACATAAAAAACCTCACAAAAGTGTTGTTAAAATTTATGTACACTTTCGTGAGGTTATTCACGCTTTCTTATTCTGCCTGTGCATCCCCGGTTTGGTCTGCACTCATCTCCTCCGGCAATTCCTCCATAGTAATATCCAGATACGGAAAAGCCTCTGTCATAATTTCTCTGGCTAAATCTGTCACATACTTGCTGACATCTTGTTTTGCCACGTTTGGCTCATCAATCACCACATATACCAGCACCTCTGGGTTTTCTGCCGGGGCAAATCCCATATAAGATAAGACATAATTGCCCTGATTACGAGGATGCTTCTCTGCAGTACCCGTCTTTGCCCCAATAGAGTATCCCGGTACCTGTGCATTCTTTCCTGTACCTGTGGTCATAGTCTGTTTCATATATTTTTTCAAAAGCTCACTGGTTTCTTGGGAAATGGTTTTCTTTAAAAGCACCGGCTCCTTGGTCTCAATTACGTTTCCATGTTCGTCTAAAATTTCTTTTACCACATGTGGTTCGTAATAATTCCCACCATTGATTAAGGACGAGAACGCTGCCACCATCTGGGTCATGGTCACGTTAAAATTCTGCCCAAATGAGTTCGTGGCAAGGGTTGCTGCATCCATGGTTTCCAAATCATACAGCAGACCTTTTGCTTCTCCCGGCAAATCAATGCCTGTCTCCTGACCAAAACTAAACACCGTCTGATATTTGTTCAGTTCTTCCTTTCCCATTGCTGCCGCAATTCTCATCATGCAAACATTACATGAGTTGGCAATACTGTCACTTAAAGTCTGTATACCATGTCCTTCTCTCTTGTGGCAGGAAATGCTCCATCCTCCCACTTGTAAATGTCCGGTACAATTATAGGTTTCTCCACCACTAAGAGTTCCATTTTCCAAGCCTGTTGCCACAGTAAACGGTTTTACCGTAGAACCCGGTTCAAAAATATCACTGACACAGAAATTACGCCAGATTTGATTCAATCTTTCTAACTTCTGCTCATCTTCCATTTTCTCAATGTCTTCTTCTGAATAATATTTTGTTAAATCTCTTGGATTATTCAAATCAAAATTTGGATATTCTGCCTCTGCCAAAATCTCTCCTGTATTTGGATTGGCAATAATCACTGCCGTATGAGCACTTCCTTCTCCATCTCTCGCTTCATTTTTATGAGCCTCGTTAAAGGCCACGATATGCTTCTCCACAATACTTTGAAGGGAGATATCTATGGTAGATTTGACCGTTTTTCCATCAATGGCTTCTTTTACTGTTCTCTCCAAGGACGAGTCTGTATCCAAATAACCGTATTCCCGACCGTCCGTACCATTTAAAATAGAATTATAGGAAGCCTCAATCCCTGCATTTCCCACATTACCTGCAACAGTAAATCCAATGACATCTGATGCCAGTGTGGAATACGGATAGCTTCGAATGTAGTCTTCCTCTAACCAAATACACGAGCTATTCGCATATTTTTTATGCTCTCTTCCATTTTCATCCTCATAAGTTTCTCGAATCAACATTTCATACTGCTGAGCCTGAGCATAAGTCACTTTCTTTTTCAAAATATTATAGCGACTGTCCGGACGTTCCTCCACAATCTCATCTACAATCGCACCCTCAATCTCAAAACCCTTTTGAAGCAATTCCTTCACTTCTGCGATCGCCTGTATGCGTTCTGCTTCCTCCTTCTTGTAAAGCATTACGTTGGCATCCAAAATGACATTATAAACACGTTCGCTGGTTGCTATGGTTGTCCCATTTCTATCTATAATATCACCACGTTTAAATGGAATGGCACGGCTATTATATTGCTGTTGATCTAATACAATCTTTGTATATCGTTCTCCATTGGTTGCATTGATATGCGTAATCTTCCCAATTAAGCCAACAAAAGCTAGTACAATTGCTATAAACAACATTACTAGCTTTTTCTGCATTTTCTTTGGAAACCGTTGTCTGATATACTGAAATCTTCTACGTTTTCTCTTTGACATGCTTACTCCTATTTTCTATTTTACCTTTTCTGAACTTGCCACAATTCCACTTTCCGGAATCTCTGCATATTGAGTTACCAAATTACTTGTTGGGCTTTTGTATTCCACAATCTGATCAGCCGTTGCGTATACCATGCCCAGTTCTGTCATTGCTTTCTCTCGTATTTCTTCCAAATTCATGGAATTTACAACTGCATTGTATTTAGTTGTGTTCGCTTCCCTTGCATCAGCCAATTCCTGTTGCATAGAAGTAATATGTTTTGAGCGGTTAGTAATTTCCGACTGCAATTGCAAGTATTGTACACATGCAAATAGTGTCACAACTGCAGCAACTGCAAGGAATACAACATATCCTCTGTTCATATGTAGCGCTTTGTTCCGATTCTTCTGAACGCGCTGGCTTATCTCTTTTGGTTCCTTAGCAGGCGCCGTAGATATTGGTTGTACCTCTCGGCGGACTGTGTTGCCGTAAACATATGATGCCATGTTTTAACCCCTTTCAAAAATACGAAGTTTTGCACTCTTCGATCTGCTATTCTCCTCCAATTCTTCCTCACTCGGCAGAATTGGTTTTCTCGTTATCACAGTTCCCTTTGACACATTTCCACAGACACATACCGGGAAATGACTCGGGCATGTACAAGGATTCTCGTTCTTCTTGAAAATGCCCTTCACAATTCTATCTTCTAAAGAATGGAAGGTGATAATACAGATTCTTCCACCCTCATTTAGCATCTCTATCATGTCATCCAAACTATCTCTGAGAACCTCCAACTCCCTATTCAATTCAATGCGAATTGCCTGAAAAGTTCTTTTTGCCGGATGACCTGCTGTCTTTTGAAATTTCATTGGTATGGCACGCTTGATGATGTCAATCAACTGACCTGTAGTTTCGATAGGACCTTTTTCGCGCTCCATTACAATGTGCTTTGCAATATTCTTCGCGAATTTATCTTCCCCGTAATCGCGAATGATGCGAAAAAGATCCATCTCACTATAGTCATTGACGATGTCCTTGGCTGTCATCTTCTGACGTCTATCCATTCTCATATCCAAAGGAGCATCTACCCGATAGGAGAATCCTCTCTCTGCCGTATCTAACTGATAAGATGATACGCCCAGATCGAGCACGATCCCATCCACCTTGTCAATGCCAAGTTTTTGAAGCTGCAACTTCATATCACAATAGTTGCTTCGGACTATGGTGACTCTCTCCCCGAAGTCGCTTAGGCGGGCGCCGGCAGCCTCGATTGCTGCCTCGTCCTGATCTATACCTATAAATCTCCCCTTGTTACTTAACTGCTTACAAACCTCGTAAGCATGTCCGCCTCCACCAAGCGTCCCATCGACATAAATACCGTCCGGCTTGATATTGAGGCCATTTACTGTCTCTTCCAATAATACTGACTTGTGCTTAAATACCATCATTTCCCTCCAAATGTTGAACTAGATACGAAGTCCAAGATCTTCCATCTGGCTGGCAATTTCGTCCATGTCGGCTTCTATTACAGCATTATTGTCATCCCATTTTGCTTTGTCCCAGATTTCAACGCGGTCTAGCACCCCTACTAGGACCACATCTTTTTCTAACCCAGCAAAAGTTCTAAGGGCTGAAGAGATGAGTACTCTGCCTTGTTTGTCAAGGCCGCCATCTACTGCACTTCCTAAAAAGAAACGTGTGAATGTTCTGGCGTTTTTATTGGTGAGTGGTAAGGTTCTTAGTTTTTCTTCGAAGATTTTCCATTCATTGTTTGGATACAAAAACAAACAACCATCTAATCCTTTTGTGATGACGAAATCTTCGCCAAGGATTTCTCGAAACTTGGAAGGAATGATTAGTCTTCCTTTGGTATCGATACTGTGATTAAATTCTCCTGTTAACAATGAACTCACCTTCTTTCAAAATGGGTCTGCCACTTTCGCCCCATTTTCTACCACTATTCGCCACTTTCTACCACTTAGTGCTATTGTAAAACACTTTTATATGGATTTCAAGAACTTTTTTCTAGTTTTTCTAAAAAATTTAAAAATTATTGTGTACAAAACGTTTTTAGATATTCACCTCTATTTGCTTGAAGACAACAAAAAAGCCCTGGGGCAACTTGCCCCAAGGCTTTCATAATGCTTATTTCTTATTCCGCACTTAATCCTTCTGCATATTCATTAATCGCTGCATAATCCATTTCCACAGTCTTACGCGGTTTGTTACTCTGATAATAATCCACTGCCGAATATCCTACCCAACCGATTACTGCCACACAAACGAGACCTGCTAAACTATTGCGAAGCAGCTTCGCTCTCTTCTGCTTCTTCATAATCTCTTTGCGGTTTGCTTTCTGTTCTTTATATTTGTTTACTTTTTCCTGACTCATCGCTTTAGTCCTCCAATTCTATCCTGATACAATGATACCACCATCACTGGCATATGTCGAGCTAATTCCGTTGGTATCCAGTACGATTATTTTTTTCACTTTAACCTTCTCTTCTAGCATTCTTTTTACACTAAGTGCCCTTTCAAAGCAATTGCAATGTGAAATCGCAACTATCTTTTCCTGTGGATTTTTCAATTCTTCCACAAATACATCTACCATCTTGGATAACGCTTTCTTGATTCCGCGTGCTTGACCTGCCTGGAATATGGTTCCTTCCGGAGTCGCTCCACAATATGGTTTGATATTAAGGGCAGTGGCAACCAATGCTTTCATACCCGTTAACCTGCCATTTTTTCGTAGAGCCTCTAAAGATTCTAACACGAAATAAGTAATCTGGTCAACAATATAATTCTCCACAGTTTCTACCACTTCTTCAAATGACATTCCTGCTTCTTCACATTCCGCAATCTTGAGTGCAATCAGTGTCTGCCCAATAGAAGCCGAACGGGAATCAAACACATGGATTGGTTTATCTCCATATTCTTCCTCATATAGGTTTTTTCCAAGAACTGCACTGTTATAGGAACCACTTAGGTTGGCTGATAACGTAACTGCATATATACGATCCGCATCACATCGATAACTTTCCATATATTTTTCCGGTGAAGGGCAAGATGTTTTAGGACAATCTGGATATTCTTCTACCCGTTTTAAAAAGTTTGCCTGATCAAAAGTCTCATCATCTACAATATGATAATCACCAAGCATAATGGTAAGCGGTACATTTATAAAACAACCACTGTCTTTCATCTCTTGTGTCAGTTCACCACAACTGTCTACTACAATCCTATAACTCATTCTTTCCCTCCTACGGCTATGTTTCATATGTATCCAAAGTCGTTTCATCTAGTTTTCAATACTATGTACACTATATCACATCCAACTTTAAAAGGAAAGACTTTTCTCTATTCCTCCAATTGGATTCTTCTTGATACCCCGAGGGCCAACCCCATCTCTGCCATTAAGAACAGAATGGAGGTTCCACCGTAACTAATAAACGGCAGGGTAATTCCGGTTGTAGGAATTACGTTTAGCACCACGGCAACATTGAGTATTACTTGAATTGCAATATGTGCGAAAATTCCCGTCACAATCAGGGAACCATACAAATCTGGAGCATTTCTTGCAATAAACATTAAACGGTACAAAAGCATTCCGAACAAGGTGAGAACAACAATTGCTCCAAACACTCCCAATTCCTCACAGATAATGGATAGAATCATATCGTTTTGTACTTCCGGGATAATCATTTTCTGTGCACTATTTCCCAATCCTTTTCCAAAAAAACCGCCGGAGCCGATGGCATACAAGCCTTGCATCACCTGAAAACCGCCCTCACCCGAGTACTTCTCCGGATGAAGCCATACCAAAATTCTCTGAATACGGAAACCGCCCTCTACATCGCTCATGCCTTCTAAAGCTTTGACCGCAACTGCAACTAATGCTGCACCTGCACCTGCAAGCGCCACGAATGGTGCCGTTTTTGGATGTGCAACAAACAACATTACACATACCATCCCCATAACAATAATGGCCGTACTCAAGTTGTCGGTTAAGAAAAATACCCCTGCTGCCGCAGCCGCTCCCCACAAAAATATTTTCCCAAACACTTTTATATTTTTAATATGTTTTCCTGCTTTACATATTAAAAGAGGAATAAATAAAATAATTGCAATCTTAGTCACCTCTGCGGGTTGCATGGACTGCCCAAACGGAAGTTTAATCCACCTTCTGGCTCCATAAGCTTCAATACCAAGAGGCGTTAATACCAGTGCCATCAAAACAAAAGATATCCAATACGTCATTTTCGCTATTTGTGCATACCAATGATAATCAATCTTAGAAATAACTAAGAGCGCCACAAGACTGCCTGCACTGATAACTGCCTGTCTGCTGAAATAATACATGCTATTCCCATTGAACTTAAGGGCAGCACTGTAAGAACTGGTACTATAAAGCATGACAAGTCCGAAGCACATTAAAAAAATTACAATTGCCAAAAGTCCATAATCAAAATATTGAGATTTATTTTTTCTTTTTGCTTCCTTTCTCACTTTTACACTCCCATCATCAATCTATTTCCCATATCCGGATGGATGCATTGGTTTACCATTTGCAAAGAAACGTTGGTACCAAATCAGGAAAATATATACCGTCCAAATCTTACGACTGTTGTCATGCTTCTGCGCCTTGTGTTCCTCCAACAAGCGAAGAAGATATTCCACATGAAAGAATTGTTCTGCCTCTTTTGTTTGGAACATGGATTTAACACGATTATAATACTTCTCTTCTCTAAGCCAAACACGAATCGGAATCGGAAATCCAAGTTTTTTCTTTTCTGCCGTCTTCTTTTGAATGACTCTGTCTGCCGCTGCTCGAAGGGCAAGCTTTGTCTTCGGCGGATTCACCTTGTATTCCAAAGGTAAGGTTTCCGCAAGAGCCATAACATTTTTATCCAGGAAAGGCACGCGTACTTCCAGAGAATTGGCCATGCCCATCTTGTCACCTTTCATCAGAATATCATGTACCAACCAAAGATGGATATCCAGATACTGCATCTTTGTAACCGGATCCTTTCCCTCCACTCTCTCATAAAGAGGGGCCGTGACTTTCATGCATCCTGGTTTACAGCCTTTTTTCAATAATTTATTTGCTTCTCTTTCCGAGAAAATATTCGCATTTCCAATATAGCGTTCTTCCAACGTTTTACCATGGCGAATCAGGAATCCTCTTCCTTTCATGGAACGAGGCAAAACGGCTTCTGCGAACTTTCCAAGTGCCCTGCGAATAAACATTGGAATTCGGTTGAATCCTGTATATTGCAATGGTTCACAATAGATATTGTATCCACCAAACAGTTCATCTGAGCCTTCTCCCGACAATACAACCTTCACTTTCTTCGCCGCTTCCCCACTTAGAAAATAGAGGGCAATGGCAGCTGGGTCTGCTACCGGCTCGTCCATGTAATACATGGCATCAGAAAGGCAGTCCCAATATTCCTCCGGCTCAATTATCTTACTGTCATTCTCCATGTTGATACTTTTCGCAAACTCTTTGGCATCTCGGATTTCACTGTATCTTTCCTCACCAAATCCCACAGTGAAAGTACGGTCCACTTGTCCCAAATATGCCATATAACTGGAATCAACACCACTGGACAAATAAGAGCCTACTTCTACATCACTGATTTTATGTGCGGCTACAGATTCCTTCATCACTGCTTCCACTTCATCCACAATTTCTTCAAAAGTCTTTTCCGTATCACCGGTAAAATGAGGTTCAAAGTACCTTGTGGTGCTTATCACACCATTTTCATAAACAAAATAATGTCCCGGTTGCAAACAATATACTCCTTTAAAAAAGGTTTCGTTTGTTGGCACAAACTGGAACGATAAATAGTTTGCCAGTGCATCTTCATTAAAAATCTTATCAAATTTCGGATGCTCTACAAAGGATTTAATCTCAGAGCCAAACAAGAAACAATCATTCATCTTGGCATAGTAGAACGGCTTAATCCCGAACATATCTCTTGCCCCAAACAATCTTTTCTGCTCTCTATCCCAAATCACAAAAGCATACATGCCTCGTAAGCGGTCTACTAATCCTTCTCCCCACTCCTCATATCCGTGAATCAAAGTCTCCGAATCAGTATGAGTCGTAAAAACGTGTCCGGCTTCGATCAACTCTTCTCGCAGTTCCGGATAATTGTATATTTCGCCATTGAATGTCAATGCCAATGTTTTATCTTCGTTGTATAAAGGTTGGTCCCCTGACTCGCCAATATCTATAATGCTTAGGCGACGGAACCCAAGTGCAGCATCCTCATCCAGAAATGTTCCGGAGCTGTCCGGTCCTCGATGTATAATGGTATTCATCATGCTTTCTAACACTTGCTCTCTATTGTCGGTCTCCCCGACAAAACCTGTAAATCCACACATGTTTTAAACTCCTTTATGTCGTCCAATCAATTGTTGTCTTTTGTGCATTCACGTAATAATACATCTATCATTATACCCATAACCAAAGGTAAAAACAATAAGGAACTAAATTTCTTTTACTACATACAATGTAATATAAGTATTCAAGAAAGGAAGAATTATGTATGCAAAATTATAGAAACAACTCGGTAGCATACAACAATTATCGACAACCTGTAGTTTGCGCTGTCGATAGTTACAAAAAAGACGGTTTCGCTGATATGCCGCTTGCAATGGCTTATGTTCCGTGGCAACGCTGGCAGAACATCTATGATGCAGAAAAGGGATTCTGTCGTGGAACAATATTCCAAGAATTAGATTTACCATTCATGGGAATAGGAGGTTGTCAAAATGGCTAATAGACCTTGTAGAAAAGATATGTTACATTGGATCAACATCGTAAGCTTTGCGGTAGATGATGCACAACTATTTCTGGATACACATCCAGAGGATCAGACAGCGCTTGCGTATTTCCATGAATACAGCAAACTTCGTAATCAGGCGTTAAAAGAATATTCCAAATATTATGGCCCACTGACAATTGATACCACCATGGAATCATGTACAGATCGTTGGAACTGGATTAATGAACCATGGCCATGGCAGGAAGGAGGATGTTAATTTATGTGGAATTATGAAAAACGCTTACAATACCCGGTAAAAATCAGTCGTCCAAATGCGAAAATGGCACAGGTAATCATGAGCCAGTTTGGTGGCCCAGATGGCGAATTGGCCGCTTCTATGCGTTATTTGTCTCAACGTTATACCATGCCTTATAAAGAAGTCACCGGTATCTTGACGGACATCGGTACTGAAGAATTGGCACACATGGAAATCGTCTCAGCAATTATTTACCAATTGACAAAAGACCTTTCCTTAGAAGAAATCAAGGCATCCGGCTTTGATAAATACTATGTTGACCACACATTGGCACTTTGGCCACAATCTGCCGGAGGAGCTCCTTGGACATCAGCTTATTTCCAATCAAAAGGGGATCCAATCACAGACTTGCATGAAGATATGGCTGCAGAACAGAAGGCCCGCACAACTTATGACAACATTTTGCGTTTGGTGAAAGACCCAGAAGTATGCGACCCAATTCGTTTCTTACGGGAACGTGAAATTGTGCATTATCAAAGATTTGGTGAAAGTCTGCGAATCGTGCAGGATAATCTAGATAGCAAGAACTTCTATGCAATCAATCCGGAATTTGATTTATCTAGAAAGTGCGACTGCGATTGTCAATAAAGGGACAGGGCTAAACTCAATTTGGGACGTAGTCAAATTCAATTTGACTACGTCCCAAATCATTACTCTACAACACCTTCAAATCCAAGGTCATCTAACGCATCCAAAGCAGTCTTCAAACAATGGTCGCAACCATCAATTGTAACTGTCTTATCTGCAAGACTCACTTCAAACTTCAATCCTTTTTCTGTTAATATCTTTGTAATTCTCTCCACGCATTTTTCACAATGCATATCTTCCACTTTAATTACCTTCATGATTTTTCTTCCTCCTTTTATTTCTCAAAAACAATTATGAAAGTTTGGTTCTGCGAAGCCTAAGGGCATTACTTACCACAAAAACAGAACTAAAGGACATGGCAAGTCCCCCAATAATCGGACTAAGCAGCATTCCATTAACCGGATACAATACGCCTGCAGCAATCGGCAAACCACAGACATTATAGAAAAATGCCCAGAACAGATTCTGCTTAATGTTTCGTATGGTAGCTTTGCTCAGTTTGATGGCTTTATACACGTCATTCAAATCCGATTTCATCAGAACAACATCACTGGAATCCAATGCAATATCACTGCCGCTTCCAATTGCCACTCCCACATCTGCCTGTACCAGAGCAGGAGCATCGTTGATACCGTCTCCTACCATCATGACACATTTTCCTTCTTTTTGCAGGGACTCTACAACAGACGCCTTATCATTGGGAAGCACTTCTGCAATCACATTGTCCACGCCTACCTTTTTTCCGATGTAATCCGCAGTCAGCCGATTGTCACCGGTAAGCATGTGCACCTCAATCCCCAACTCTTTGATTTTCCGGATGGCCTCCATGCTCGTTTCTTTTATGGTATCCGCCACACTTACAAGTCCAATGACTTTTCCATCCAAACCTACAAACATTGGCGTCTGTCCTTTATTCGCAATGGCTTGCGCTTCTGCTTCGTATGCTTGAAAATCAATTTTCTGTTTTTCACAGAGTTTCCTATTTCCAATATAATATGTTTTTCCATCTAATACTGCTTCAATTCCCTGTCCTGTAATACTCTGAAAATCCGTAGCTTGAATCAGTTCCATGCCTCTTTCTTTGGCGCCATTTACAATAGCCTGCCCCAGCGGATGCTCTGAAACCTGCTCGCAAGATGCTGCAATCTGAAGCAAATCCTCTTGGGAAATGTCATGGCTCACCACCTGCATCACAGCCGGTTTTCCTTCTGTAATCGTCCCCGTTTTATCAAGTACGACCGCATCCACCTTGTGGGTGATTTCCAATGCTTCCCCACTCTTAATCAGAATACCATGATTTGCGCCAAGTCCCGTCCCTACCATAATCGCTGTAGGTGTAGCAAGTCCCAATGCACATGGACAGGCAATCACTAACACGGAAACAAATATGGTTAGAACAAATGTAATATCATGTCCCAGAAGTGCCCAGATAATCGCTGCCACCACTGCAATGGCCATGACTACCGGCACGAAATATCCTGCAACTGTATCTGCAAGTTTGGAAATCGGAGCTTTCTTCCCTTGGGCGTCCTCCATCATTTTCACAATCTTAGCTAGAGTTGTATCTGCGCCCACATGGGTTACTTTTACCACGATGGCACCCTGATAGTTCACACTTCCTCCGATTACTTCGTCATCCACTTCTTTTTCCACCGGAATGCTTTCGCCAGTCAGCATAGACTCATCTACACTGGTACTTCCCTCTATGACAATTCCATCTAACGGAACCCTGCTACCCGGTTTTATGAGAATGCTGTCTCCACGTACCACTTGCTCCACTGGCACTTCGATCTGTTCTCCTTTTCGAATCACGATGACCGTATCCGGCGCCAAGTCCATCAGCTTGCGAATGGCTTCCGAAGTCTTATTTTTACTTCTACCCTCCATGTACTTTCCAACCATAACGAGGGTGACAACCGTAGCCGCTGACTCATAATACAGATTATGAACTGAGGATGGGTTGCCAGGTATTAAAATTGTCATAATCAAACTGTAGATAAATGCACTTCCCGTCCCAAGAGCAACCAATGAATCCATATTGGGGTTGCCTTTTGCTAAACTCTTAAATCCGATGATATAAAATTTTCTTCCATTAATGAGAACACATACTGTCAACACTAGTTGCACCAGCGCAAATACCATCGGTTGATGATGCATATCCATAAACGTCGGAAGCGACATAGGTATCGGCAACATATGTCCCATGCAAATGTAGAGCAAAGGAATCGTTAAAATAATATTTGACACAAGACGTCTCTTTGTCTTTTTCACCTCTTCGTCCAAATATTCCTGTGCTTCTTCTCGTTCTTCCTTATTCTTTTCTACAAATAATTCAGCCCCAAACCCGGCACGGTCCACTTTTGCAATGATATCTGCCGGAGTCAGTTCCTCTGCTTCATATGTGATGGTCAAAATTCCGGTGGTGAGATTCACGTTGCTTTCGGTTACTCCCGGTAGCTTGCGAGTCACACGCTCCACTGCACTGCTACAAGCGGCACAGGTCATGCCGGTAATGGTGTATTTTTCAGTAATCATATATATCAACTCCTCTCAATAAAACAGAAAAGACATGCCTTCACGAGGCATGTCTTTATAGTACAATTTACATCTTATTCTGTCAACTTAGCATAGTGGATACTTCTCTGTAAGTTCCGCCACCATAGCCTGTACCTTTTCGATATTATCTTCACTTTCCATCACAAGTGCAATGGCTTCCGCAATCTTGTCCATATCCTCTTCCACCATACCTCTGGTAGTAACAGCCGGTGTACCAAGACGAACACCGCTTGTCACAAATGGAGAACGTGGATCATTTGGAATTGTATTCTTGTTACATGTAATATGTGCACGGTCTAAACGTTTTTCTAACTCTTTTCCACTTAAATTTGTATCGCTTAAGTCTACCAACATCAAGTGATTATCCGTTCCACCGGAAACGATTTTTACACCACGTTTCATAAGTCCTTCGCAAAGCGCCTTTGCATTTTTCAAAATCTGCTCTTGATATGCCTTAAACTCCGGCTGCAGTGCTTCCTTAAATGCAACTGCTTTTGCAGCAATCACATGTTCCAACGGACCACCCTGAATTCCAGGGAAGATTGCCTTGTTAAAGTTAAACTTATCCGCTGCCTCCTGATTACAAAGAATCATACCTCCACGTGGTCCGCGAAGAGTCTTATGGGTTGTGGTTGTCACAACATCAGCGTATGGAATTGGCGATGGATGGAGTCCCGCTGCTACAAGACCTGCAATATGTGCAATATCGACCATCAAATACGCTCCCACTTCATCTGCAATTTCTCTAAATTTCTTAAAATCGATAATTCGACAGTATGCACTTGCACCTGCCACGATTAATTTTGGTCTTACTTCCAATGCAATTTTTCGTACTTCTTCGTAATCAATCACACCCTGTTCATTTACTCCGTAGAATGTAACATCAAAATATTTACCCGACATATTTACCGGTGAACCATGAGACAAATGTCCGCCATGATCCAGATTCATTCCCATGACTTTATCACCAGGGTTTAACATAGCAAAGAAAACAGCCATGTTTGCCTGTGCGCCTGAATGAGGCTGCACATTTGCATAGTCACAGCCAAACAATTCCTTCGCACGTTCCCTTGCAAGATCCTCAACCACATCTACACAACTGCAACCGCCATAGTAACGTTTTCCCGGATATCCTTCTGCATATTTATTTGTAAGTGGGCTACCCATTGCAGCCATAACCGCCTCGCTCACCCAGTTTTCTGATGCTATCAACTCAATGTGTGAATTCTGTCTCGCCATCTCACTTTGAATGGCTTCAGCAATTTCCGTATCTACTTTTTTGATTTCTTCAAAACTGTACATCTTATGTACCTCCATTTTCCCAATATAGTCTAGCATATCATATTTTACAAAAAAGAGGAAGAACTTTTAAGTCCTCCCTCCCACTCATCTTTGATTATATTTTGGATTATGAAATCAATCTAAGATAGAGCGTTTACCAAGTGTGATTTCATATGTTTTTTCTACATATTCTCCTTTTTCGTCTATCACTTCTACCACAATCTCCACCGTTTCGCCGGCTTCATAATACTCTAACTGCCCTTGCAAATCGTCCATGCTGTTAATGCGGGTTCCGTCAAATTTCGTAATAATACTTTTCTTTGGAATTCCGGCTTTCTCTGCTGCACCGCCTTTGATAAGATCTGAAATCTGAACGCCTTGTGGAAGACCATAGAGCTGTGAAGTCTGTTCATCTACGCTAATTCCTTGGATTCCAATTGTACCACGTTTCGCTTCATCCACTTTGTTTCTTGTTTCACGATTCATTAAATCATTAATGATATCATTTACATCTGAAATCGGAATGGCATATCCCATACCTTCTACTGCATCGGCACTCACTTTTACTGTATTAATTCCAATCACTTCGCCATTGGAGTTCAAAAGAGCCCCACCACTGTTTCCCGGGTTGATTGCCGCATCTGTCTGAATCAACTTAGAATCAAAGCCTTCGATTTCTCTGTCTATAGCGCTAATAATTCCATAAGTAACAGATTGGCCATAGCCCAACGCATTTCCAATTGCAATTGCCGGCTCTCCTACAGAAAGTTCATCGGAATCTCCGAGAGTAGCCACTTTAATGGCATCCAAGGTTTCATTTGAGATACTCGAAAGTGGTACTGCTACAATTGCAAGGTCGATGTCTGCATCTGTACCTTTAATCTTCGCTTCCACGCTTGCTCCATCGGCGAAGGATACCGTCAATGTACTGCTGCCTTCCACCACATGGTTATTGCTCACAATCAAAAGTTCACTGTCATTCTGCCCAATAATGATTCCGGAACCACTGCTCTCATATTCTTGAATGGTAGTTCCTCCGAAGAAGAAATTCTGTACTTCCTGTACTGTAAGATTGGTAATAGATACTACCGATGGCATTACATTTGCAGCTACCTGCGCAACATCTGTAAGTTCTTTGTTACCGTTGTTGGTTGTCTGAGTTGTAGTAACCATTTTCCCCGGTTCTCTGCTACCATTTCCAAAGAACTCGCCAATAAAAAAGTTACTTGCCTGAAACACCACACTTGCAACCAGTCCAAACACAATTGCCAAACTGATACTAAGTACCCATTTCTTTCCAGTACCTGATTTCTTCTTTGTCTTTTTAGACTTCACCGGTTGTTCCTGCTTAACATAACTATAGCTGTAAACAGAATCCTCCACCTTCTGCTCTGCTTTCGGCGCCTCACTGTACACCGTTTGTGATTCTGTTTGTGGTTCCTCTCCCAATTTCTCCGGTTCAGAATTGTACATAACAAAATTTACTGCACTAGCTTCACTTGAACTATTTTGTTCTGTAAACTCCTCACTCATTTTCTCAAATTCTTGTGAAACCGGCTCCGGTTCTACGTTTGATTTATTTCCATATTCATATGCATTGTAATTATATTCGTTGTCCATAATTTATACTCCTTTCTGACTTATGTTTGTAGTGTATCAACTAAATGTGATGAAATTGTGTACGAAATACAAAAAATTTCAAAAATGTATAAAATAACAGAAGAGATGCCGTTTCAGCACCTCTTCCTAAATATTAATCATCTAAATCAATAAAGTCCATCTCGAAATCAAGTTCCTCGTCATCATCCAGATATTCTTCTTCATCTGCCTGCAGGGCAGCCTCCAAAGCTTTGATATCATCCATCGGTTCTCTGTGGTCTTCCTCTGGCTCATCTTGTATCAAAATCTCAGGCTGTGCTTCTGGTTGCTCAGCAACTTGTGCTTCTACCACCTCTTCATTCTTCTGCTCTGACTCGCCTTCTTCTTCAGTTTCTTCTACTCCCTCGAATACAACGTCTTCTTCCACTTCTTCAAACTCAACGTCTTCCTCGTCATCAATATTGACAATCACATCATCTTCTGAATCCGAGTCCTCTTCGTCATCCAAATCAATTCCATATTCATCATATAACTCATCTAACTCTGCATTGCGGTTATATAATTTCACACTTAAAATAATAATCAATATTATAAAGATAATGAAGCCTAATCCAGTACCCAAAATGACATAGTCTAAATGATTTTGCAAAATCTCATTCAGTTTTCCAAACATAGGAACATCTTCTTCCTCTACTTCCACAACCGGTGCTTGGAATCTCTGGTAAGTACCTTCTTGGATATCAAAACGATATAAAGAGTCTTCTCCATTTTGATTCATTGCATAAAGAATACAGTAGTCCGGTTCTTCAGCGTTCTGCCATGCAGGGAAATCTGTTCCATTTACCGTAACAGTTGTTTCCACATAAGTTTCCGGTAAAACTACACTTTCTACAGTTGTCAATAATACAATCGTAGTAGATTCAGAAACTTCAATAGTCTCATATGGTGCAAAAGTAGCATCGTCTGCTACATATACAAAGAATTTTCCTTCTCCATTTGCATCTACCAAATAACCAAGCGTCAAACCCGAACTTTCCTGCATTACAACCTTATGCTCTGCTCCTGCGTATTCTATAGCAGATGCCACGAATCCTTGAGGAATATCTGTGTCAGCAAAAGCGTCAGAAAATGTATAGGATACACCATTTACATCTACAATTGCTGATGTATCTGTGTCAGGTACATCTGTAGCTGGCTCATCTGCAGATACCGCAGGTGCTTCTCCCGGTGCAATCGTAATCGTAGAATTTCCTTCCTGACATGTCACTCTTGCGTCAGAAGTGTTATACACTGTATGGCTCTCTACCTCTACTTTTGTAGTACCCTCTTTTAACACATCAAAGTACATTAGAAATTCTGCTCTTTTTCCACCAGCCTCTCCTGTAGCACTGTATGTAAGTTGTCCAGGAGCTGACTCTGTTACATTATCACCATTTTTAAACTTCAACATGGTGGTGTCATATGTCATCACCACTGTTCTATCTTCAATGTTATTATTTAACTCTACTACACCCTTTAACGCCAATGTCTCACCCACTGCTGTTGAAGGATCTTCAAACATAATCGCATTTCTAGCATGAGTTAACATTGAAAAACAAGGAAATGCTAAGCATACCGCCAATAATAACGTTGCAACTTTTTTCATCATCTTCATAAGCCTGTCCTCTTTCTTTCCTTTTGTATTTTCAAATACTCTATTATCTTACATGATTTATAAGAAAATGTCCACACCCTTTCCACTATTCTGCAGATTGTGTGCCTTCCTCTGTTTTTTCATAATCGTCTCTGGTATAGCCGGATAAAGTCTCTATCTCCGCTCCAATCTCCTGCACCGTCTCTGATACCACGTAATCATCCTCCGGATATAGGAATTGATGGAGTTCCTCTACATTTTCCACAAATCCTAATGGGATTACAACACTTCCGATTCCTTCTACACTGCCATCGGTAAGTTCAAATGGAAATCCACTGCTCTCACCCAGTTCGTACTGCATAACACCTGCTGCCAATTTGATTAATTCAGTCAAAGAAAAACTGGTGGAAATCTGTGGGAATACTTCATCAATAATATTGTTCAACGTGGACAGATTAGTCTGTTTTACTTTTTCCACTACTTTTTGAATTACAAGTCGCTGCCTTTCCGTACGTGCATAATCACCACCAACATTTTTTCGGATACGCGCATACGTTACAGCTTGTACGCCATCCAAAGTCTGAGGACCCACCAAAACATAAACGGCCTCTTTTTCAGCCACCATTGCAGTCTCGCCTATATGCCAATTTATCTCAATGGCCTCTTCCTCCGTCAAATCAACCTCGATACCCCCAAGCAAATCAATCACATCGGCCAATGCCTTAAAGTCTACGGTGACATAATGCTCGATATCTAAATCCAGATTCCGGTTCAGCATATTGATTGCTTCCTGTGGTCCTCCGATAAAATAAGCATTGTTTGCCTTTTTTACATTACCATCCATCTGTTGCAGCATCAAATCACGATACACAGAAACCAATTTGACCTCTTTCGTGTCGTTATTAATGGCTGCTACAATTATGGTATCTGCATGCGTTCCTTCCTCCAACTGTCCTTCTCTAGAATCGCCTCCGAATAATGCAACGGTTGTATATCCTTCTTGTCTGATTCCTTCATTGAACAAAATATCTCCGTCACCAAACATATTCAACTGTATCTTTCCATACTTGACCATGACATAGCCAACTGCTAATAATGCCAGTAGAATCAAAACCTCCACTATCAAAAAAATAGCTCTTCTTCTTCTCTTGGCGCGACGTTTTTTTGCCGCTCTTTCAGCCTTCGCTTCCTTTAAGGTTCTCCCTCTCTTTGCCATAACTGCTCCCCTTACGAAATCTTATTATTCAAAACTTGCTGTTCCGGCACTTGTATATGCGATGTAGCTTTTTCCCCTGTTTATTACCAGCTCTTCACCACTTTCTTTGTAGAACCGCAAATATTCTCCCTCGTTATTATTTGCTTTGGACCAATGAATCTTTTCTATAGCTCCATTGGAAATATAGTAACCAACAGAACTACTAGAACCTGCCCAGTCAATTTTTTTGTGTCCCACTTCATCGCGAACAGAAATGCTCGTCTCTAACACAAATACATTTGTAAATGATAATGTTTCTCCTGTCGCTCCATCAATGTGGTCATGTCCGTTAATTTGTTTTTTATACACTTGACTTTCAGCATCATATGTCAGCTTGGCTGTCTGGGCCCCAAAGTTAATATATGCTTGATTACACACATTTCCTTCAGGTGCAAGCACCTCATCAAAATTGCAGAATTGAAATGCGGTTCCCTTTTTACTCTCCAATAAATCCATCCGCTTGCCATCTGCTTCTACTGCCGCCTTAAACTCTGGCCCTTTGAAATATCCTGTATGTTCTAACGCATACCCTGCATTCCTTCTGCTGGAATCACGTGCAAACAAGTTGTGTGGATTCCCCAATCCATCATACCTGTCAATTCCTAAAGAATTCACATAACTCAAAATTGTCTGGTCACTTCCCCAGTGTATGTAAAAAGCATCAAACCCTTTTGCAATTGCCGGATAATAGTAACGGCAGCTACGGATTGCACATATATTCGGCATTGTTGTGTAATCTCCATACAATGCCATCAATCTCGTCTGATTCCCTTCCACCGGAAGTTCAAATATCACATC
>JAZRON010000089.1:0-4829 GCA_045648725.1 Faecalimonas sp. | reverse complement strand
GTCCTCGCAGAAAGAAATTTGATTAGAAAAGAAGAATGGACAGAGAAAAGTCACAGAATATACGAAAAGGTGATAGGACATCCTCTTTTTCTGAATTCTGAGGAAATATACTGTTACATAAATTTTAAAACGGAAGTAGGTACAAGGGAAATAGTTGAAGCAGCTTGGAAACTTGGCAAAAAGGTGGCAGTTCCTAAAACACTGGGGGGCTACATGGAATTTTTCTACATTCAGAATTTTGGTGAGTTATCTCCGGGCATATGGGGAATTCCAGAACCAAATACAGATAATCCTGCTTGTGGGTCCAGTCCATTAGTGATTCTGCCCGGTGCCGCATTTGATTTTGATAAACATCGAATTGGCTACGGAAAAGGGTATTATGACCAATATTTAGCAAAACATCCAAATTGCCAAACTATGGCACTTGCTTTTGAACTGCAAATGTTAGAAAATATACCTGCAGATCAGCATGATATCTGTCCACAAATTATTGTTACGGAGGAACATATTTATGTTTGATACTTTACCGAATGACCCAATGCTGTGTCTAAGTGTGGTGAACACAAAACTGAGAGATCAATATAAAGATTTAGACTCTTTGTGCGAAGATTTGAGTGTGGATAAAGATATGTTAATCGATAAGTTGTCTGTAATTGATTATGAATACGATATAGAACAGAATCAGTTTGTTTAAACAAACAATGATAACCAGGAGGAGACCTCGATGAAAGAAATCGAAAAACTTATAGATAATATGGATTTAACAAAAGAAGCACCTATGGTCGAGCCAGAACGTCAATATTATTACATAAAAAAAGCACGTACATACGTTGAAAAAATAGTGGGAGAAATCGGCAGACCTCTTACATTCTGTGTTACTACATTTGGATGTCAGATGAATGCTCGTGATTCTGAAAAATTGGTAGGAATACTGGAACAGATTGGCTATGTGGAAGAAGCAGATGAAGAGAAAGCTGATTTTGTGATTTTTAACACATGTACCGTCCGTGAAAATGCGAATATGAGAGTCTATGGAAGACTTGGTCAATTAAAGAAAAACAAAAAAGCGAATCCACATATGATGATTGGACTTTGCGGATGTATGATGCAGGAACCAGAAGTAGTGGAGAAACTAAAAAAACAATATCGCTATGTTGACCTTGTTTTTGGAACTCATAACATTTATAAATTTGCAGAATTAATTGCAACACGTTTTGAATCGGAACGTATGGTGATTGATATATGGAAAGATACGGATAAAATTGTAGAAGATCTTCCAAACGAACGTAAATTTTCCTTCAAATCAGGAGTTAATATTATGTTTGGGTGCAACAATTTCTGCAGTTACTGTATTGTTCCATATGTGCGTGGCCGCGAAAGAAGCCGTAATCCAAAGGATATTATTCGTGAAATTGAGCGTTTTGTTGCAGATGGAGTTGTTGAAGTTATGCTCCTTGGCCAAAACGTGAATTCCTATGGAAAAACTTTAGATGAACCAATGACATTTGCGCAGCTTCTTCAGGAAATTGAGAAGATAGAAGGTCTAGAACGTATTCGTTTTATGACATCTCATCCGAAAGATTTATCAGATGAACTCATTGAAGTGATGGCATCCTCTAAGAAAATCTGCAAACATTTACATTTGCCGGTACAATCAGGAAGTACAGAAATCTTGAAAAAGATGAATCGTCGATATACAAAGGAACAATATTTGGAGTTGGCTAAAAAAATCAAAACAGCAATTCCTGACATTTCTTTAACAACAGATATTATTGTGGGATTCCCTGGAGAGACAGAAGAGGATTTCCTAGAGACCATGGATGTGGTAAGACAGGTTCGATATGATAGCGCATTTACCTTTATCTATTCTAAGAGAACAGGTACCCCTGCAGCTGTTATGGAAAATCAGGTTCCGGATGATGTAGTGAAAGACCGATTTGACAGACTTTTAAAAGAAGTACAAAAGATTTCTGCAGAAGTTTGTTGTATCCACGAGGGAACGGTTCAGGATGTGCTTGTGGAATCGAAAAATGATCATGACAATACCCTTGTAACCGGAAGAATGAGTAACAATTTACTTGTTCATTTCAAAGGTGATGAAAGTTTGATTGGGAAAATTGTGAATGTACATTTGAAAGAGTGCAAAGGATTCTATTATCTCGGAGAAATGGTATAAATTCCATCTATAAATCAAAAAAGAACGTCCAAACTATGTAGTAGATTACATAGGGAGGATGTTTTTTTATGGTAATGAAGAAATTGAGTGAATATTTATTTTTGTGGGCACTTGGGGGAACTCTTTATTATTGTTTTGAATTAGTATTTCGAGGATTTTCACACTGGAGCATGTTCCTTCTCGGCGGCATTTGTCTCTTATTTTTCTGGATACAGGGAAAAATCCTTCATTGGAGCGACCCAATGTGGCTTCAAATTATTCGTTGTACCATTTTTGTGGTGGCATGTGAATTTATCACTGGAATTATTGTAAATAAATGGCTGGATTGGGCAGTGTGGGATTACAGTGACCAGCCTTTTCAATTATTCGGTCAAATCTGTCTTCCGTTTGCAACTATATTTTCAGGACTATGTGCAGTTGGCATTATCGTCAGTGGAAAACTGATGCACTTCATTTATCGGGAAGAAAAACCGAATTTTCACATTTTATAAGCAATAAATATTTGTATTTTCAAGCAAATTGGGCTATAATTTACTCTGTATATTTATGATTTGTGATAAGGAGAAACGACGTGGCAGAATTAACACCAATGATGCAGCAATATATGGAAACAAAAGCCCAATATAAGGACTGTATTTTGTTTTATAGATTAGGTGATTTTTATGAAATGTTCTTTGAAGATGCGATTACCGTTACAAAAGAATTGGAAATCACATTAACAGGAAAAAATTGTGGTTTGGAAGAGAGAGCACCTATGTGCGGTGTTCCATATCACTCTGTAGAGGGATATTTAAATCGCCTTGTACAAAAAGGGTATAAAGTGGCAATTTGCGAGCAGGTGGAAGATCCAAAGCTTGCAAAGGGAATCGTAAAACGAGAAGTGGTACGCATCGTTACACCTGGTACCAATTTAAATACCCAGGCCCTAGATGCATCTAAAAACAATTACATTATGTGTATTGTTTATATGGATGACCAATATGGTCTTGCAGTGGCGGATGTTACTACTGGTGACTATTTTGTAACAGAATTAGACAGTGCAAGAAAACTTATGGATGAAATCGCCAAATATGCACCGTCAGAAATCGTATGTAATGAATCTCTTTATGTAAGCGGAATTGATTTAGAAGATTTAAAAGAACGCCTTGGAATTACGATTTATGCATTGGATTCTTGGTATTTTGATGATGCATCTTGTGAGAAAGTATTAAAAGAGCATTTTAAAGTAGCTAGTTTAGAGGCGCTTGGAATCGGAGATTATAATAGCGGTGCCATCGGGGCAGGAGCACTTCTCCAATATTTATATGACACACAGAAGAACTCTCTCTCTCATTTGACAGGAATTACAGGTTATACCACGGGGAAATACATGCTTCTCGATAGTTCTTCCAGAAGAAACTTAGAACTATGTGAAACTCTTCGTGAAAAGCAAAAGAGAGGCTCACTTCTTTGGGTGTTAGATAAAACAAAGACTGCGATGGGAGCACGTACACTTCGCAGTTATATAGAACAGCCATTGATTGACAAAGAGGAGATTGTAAAGCGGTTGGACGCAGTGGCAGAGTTAAAAGATAATGCAATTACACGAGAAGAACTGCGGGAATATTTAGCTCCGGTGTACGATTTGGAGCGTTTAATCAGCCGTATTACATACCAATCGGCCAATCCTCGTGATTTGATTGCATTCAAGACGTCTCTTAAGATGCTGCCTCATATCAAATGTATTTTGGGAGACTTAACGTCGCCATTACTGAAGCAGTTGCATGATGAGTTGGATTCTTTAGAAGAACTTTGTGCACTCATTGAAGTTGCCATTGAAGAGGAACCACCACTTGCCATGAAAGAAGGTGGCATCATTAAAGCCGGCTATCACGAAGATGTAGACAAGCTTCGCAATGCAAAAACGGAAGGAAAAACCTGGCTTGCAGAAGTAGAGGAAGAAGAACGTGAAAAAACAGGCATTAAAAACCTGCGTATCAAATATAACAAAGTGTTTGGCTATTACCTAGAGGTAACCAATTCTTATAAAGACTTGGTTCCGGATTATTATATGAGAAAGCAGACACTTACCAATGCAGAACGTTATATCACTCCAAGATTAAAAGAACTGGAAGATATGATTCTGGGAGCAGAGGACAAGTTGTATGCGTTGGAATACGAGCTTTACTGTGAAGTAAGAGAGCGTATTGCAAACGAAGTAATACGTATTCAAAAGACAGCAAAAGCAATTGCACAGCTTGATGTGTTCGCTTCCATGGCATACGTTGCAGAACGCAATAACTTTGTTCGACCAAGTATCAATGAAAAAGGAGTCATTGATATTAAAAATGGTCGTCATCCGGTTGTGGAAAAGATGATTCCAAATGAGATGTTTATCGCAAATGATACATATTTGGATGATAAAAAGAATCGTGTTTCCATTATTACGGGACCAAATATGGCAGGTAAATCTACTTATATGAGACAAACAGCTTTGATTGTCTTAATGGCACAGATTGGTTCATTTGTTCCAGCAGAAAGTGCTAATATCGGCATTGTGGACCGTATTTTCACTCGTGTAGGTGCATCTGATGACCTTGCTTCCGGCCAAAGTACCTTTATGGTGGAGATGACAGAGGTTGCCAATATTTTGCGAAATGCCACCAGTAAAAGT
>JAZRON010000088.1:0-3306 GCA_045648725.1 Faecalimonas sp. | reverse complement strand
AAGTTACAGAGTGAAGTGTGATACTTTGGTTTCTGATGTGTCGCAAATGCTTGCAGCCGGTACGTTAATGGCCACCATGTTTTCTTGGGAACTTGTATCCGGAGAACAGAAAGAAAAAATTACGGACGAACAGTGGGCCGGGTTTACGGTGTATCTTGTAGATGTGTGGAAAAATGTAATGCAGCAATTTTTTGTAGAGGTATTTACCGAGCATGATCTGGACGTTCTGATAGAGGTGCAGCACGCTCCGGTGTCGCTTCGCTTCTCTGCAAAGGCGCAAGAATCCTTGTCAGGGGCAATAAAAATAAGTAGGCAACTGGATGAGAGATTTGAGGCATGGCTGGATACTCAAGAGATAGACTATTATACTTCATCGTCTAATGAGACTAAGTAAACACAACTTCTTATAAAACCCTCATCGCTGTGGGTTTGTCAGTAGATAGAATAATATAATAAGAATCTTATGGAAACAATGGAACAAGAAAAGAATCTCCAAGCGCCCTCATGGACGCCTTTTGTAGAACGCTCATTTTGGGAGCGCGTGAAGGCTACCTATGCCTTTGTGTGGGGAAACAAACTGACCCTCTCGTGCTTTGCTGTGCCGTTCGTTGTGCTGTTATTCTTTATGGTGGAGAATATTGCAGATAATACATCTCTGACAGGACTTGAAAAGAATTTTGAAGAACTGAAGTCATTATCTCTTCAACTGCTTTTTTCTCTTGTGGCAGGTCTTATTTATTGTATGGTAATCACCATAAGTTCTTTGCTTAAGGAGTATGGCTCCCTGAAAGACTTAGGTCTGAGTAAATGGTGCTGCAGATTGGGCTATGTTGTACTGGTGCAAATGGTGATTGCAATTATACTTTATATTGTAATAAGTGTGCCTATGATGCTGCTTACGTTATTCTTGGTGTTCCTAGTCATAGGAATTGAAGGGCTCATGGGTAAAATAATAGCTCTTATTGTGATACTTATTCCGCTGATGGTTTTATTCACTATGTTTGGAATCGTAGTAAACTTTATCAGCATGAAAATATCTATAGACTATAAGGAGACTTTGGCTTCTAAATTCCGTATTAAGGACCAATGGAATAAACTGAAAGGCAACTGGTGGAACACAATCGGCTTCTTTATAGTATGCGAGCTTTGCATCTGGTTAGTGCTTGCTGTACTTGTTGCCCTTATTGAATTACTCAATGCTGTAGGAATCTGCAAGGAAGAAATCCTTTATATCGCAGTAAGCGTACTTATAGCTCTGTATTTTATATATCACAACGTACCGATGGTTTACCAATTTGGACATCTGAGTAGCAAGTACGAGAAGAAGCAGGCCGAGGAGGCAGCCCTTACAGAAGCACCGGCCGAGCAAGAACCGGAGGCGTAATACTTTATATCGTAGCAAAAATATTATAACACTATGTTGCAAGCTAAAGAAATTTTTCAAAGCGCGGCTAAGAAACTTAGCTGGAAATCATATCTCTATTCCTTTCTGTTCTCAACTGTTATGATGCCGATTCCTCCAGTTGCGTTTTTTGTTCGTGGGGGATACCGTAGAGATGAAGAGTTTATGGATGTCTATCGGGATTTGGGAAAAATAATAGTGGAATACCACCTTTGGTGTATATTAGTACTGGTGGTTTTTGCTATTTTCTGTGGTTGTGCTGTAGGGCTGATGAGGAGTTCATTGCAAAGAGAGCATCTCATATCTCATTTAAGGCTGACACAGCCCGAATTGGGAGAGGGTGAACTGGACCAAGAGTGTGAAGCCTGTTTAGAGAAAAACAAAAAGTTCATCCGAAGATATAGCTTGGTGTATATGTTGGTAGGTTCTTTGTTCAGCAGTTTGTTAGTTCAAGGGCTATACGAATTGCATGTTCTCTTGGGCTTGTCTTATCTCTGGGTGGGCCTCTTGTTTTTTTGGATAGGTTTGTTCTCAATCTTTTTCTTTGGCCTTTTTGAGAACTATGTGTTTGACGTCATCTGCACAGATTATTTGGCAGAACGAGAAGATACTGCTACCGCAGAGGGAGAGTAAATATATTCATTAAATAATAAATGTATCAGTTATGTTATCTACAACAGAAATCTTAAAACAAGTATGGCAGAAATTTGGTAAAGGTCCGCATCTTCATTTTTTTTTAATCATGGAGATGTTAGCCTTTGCCTTTGTGGGGATGCTATTCATAGCTATAGAAAAAATATTTTTTGGCGAAGATGTTTCTAGCTATATGGAGTGTGCTTGTTATATGTCAATTATCGCACCTATATTGATGTTGTTTTTATGCTGCGGTTGGATTAAAGAATTGTTGGACTATATACTAGGAGAATTGCTAAAGAAAGACCATCCCAAATGGAATGGGAAGGACTTAGATTGGCGAATTGAAGACATCATGGCCGGACAAACCATGCGCTTGTTTTATCCTTTCGCTGTGCTTGTGATTCTGCTCTTGGTGGTAGTAGCCTTGGAGGTGCAGTTACCCGTAATGTTCGCAGAGTTTGTACCCATAGGCTTATTGTCAGGCATGGGCATTATATGTATCTTCCTATCTGTAAATTCCTATTTCTTCTTCCGCGCCGTCACCACCCTCATCTGGGTCTTCTATGAAGACCGAAAAATCGAGTTGCAAGACATCTTCGACTTTCTCTATGCAGATAAGGAAGGAAAGAAGAAAGGTTCAGAGGCTACCAATAAGGTAGAGGAATAATAAATAAAGACAATCCTTAGGTGGGAGGATATGAAGTATAAAGAGATTCATAGGTGCTTCCTTAATTATTATAAATAGTATGAAGAAATTCTTAGAAAACCTGAAATGCTGGCTGCTCGTGGCGGTCATGATGTGCGGACTGAACGCCGCAGCGCAAACGGAAGACGAAGTGTACGGGGCAAAGTTGATGACCTACTTAAAGACTTACGATGGTCACAAAACGGAGCTAAAGTCTTTTGGGAAAATACTGAGTAAGCGCGGACTGGAAGGAGAGGCGGCAAAAGTCTGGATAGACAAATATGTCGGAGAGCAGTTTGAGAAAGATATGAAGGAACTGTATGTGCCTTTCTATAAGGATATTGTTACAGCAGAAGAACTTGACACGCTTACGCAGCTGTATAGTAGCGAAGAGTTTAAGATGTTGGAACAGAAGTTGGAAGAAAATATACAGTCCGTCGCCGAGAAGTTCAAGGATAGCGATGTGCTAAAAACTTATTCGAAAGAGGCGATATCCTGTTTGCTGGAGAATAAGCCTTACAAGCCTCTGCCCCCGGTAGAATGTAGCGAAAGTTACAGAGTGAAGTGTGATACTTTGGTTTCT
>JAZRON010000087.1:0-2217 GCA_045648725.1 Faecalimonas sp. | reverse complement strand
ATCCTGCACCTTGATTAACTTCAAAGTCTTTAATTTTGCCACGATTTGTGAATTGGCGCACTCTATGGAAACCACATCACCAAGGGTCACATCCCTGGTTTGCACCTCCACACTTTGGTCTCCTTTTATATAAATCGTAGTATTCCCTATGGCCATAACTGTCTCAATTCCATACCAAGACTGGAAATCAGCGTCCCCTCGCTAATGGTAGCCTGCTCCTGTAACTGACCATAATAATAAAGAATACCAACCACAATTGCGGTTAACACTACAAAATATAAACAAAATCGAATTTTTTTTCTTCCCTTTTCCATATCTTCAACCTCCTCATTTGCAGTTAGTATGTGATGTTTTTCTATTTTCATACGTGCAAAAAAGAGCTTTGAGAGCGGCCAGGTTGGCCCTTTGCGTAACCTAAGTATTTTATACAATAGATTGCAAAATAAATATTAGCCGCGAAGAGACAACCTATACGCATCAGTTCTGCCAAGGCTTCATCTTCAGCGTTTTCTAATACAATGGTTTAACAAAAGTTATTTTATCCGCCAAAAAGAACTCACAACTACGATTTTGCAAGCATTAATATGTGTAAGAAGGGCATCTGAAGGATTGGATGAAAAGTCTTGTGACTGCAATTCAGAAAATGGCCGAGTGTAAGTCACTGTTTGAGCATAGCGAGTTTGACGCACACTCGGCTTATTACATCTCTGAATGCAGTCACTTAGACTTTCACCAATCCTGAGCTCTGTCCTGCGCACACATATTAGTGCTTGCAAAATCGTAGATGCTCAGACAACATTTTGGCGGATACTTTTGTAAACCATTGCATAAGAAAATGACATGAAGATTGCAGAAAGGCAGAACTGATGCGTATAGGTTGTCTCTTCGTGGCTATTTTAATGTGAAAAATACTTGTATAAAATACTTAGGTTACGCAAAGGGCCAACCTGGTCTCTCTCAAAAAGCCAAACAGAAAAAGCGGGCTGTGCCACTTTATACACCTGCCCGCTCACGCATTCGTTTCAAAATTCTCTTTTCCATTCGTGACACCTGCACTTGGGAAATTCCCAAAGCCTGTCCTATTTCCATCTGCGTCTTGTTTGCAAAATAGCGCATATAGATAAGCTGCCGTTCTTCCTTGTCCAAATCCTCCAAAAGTTGGGCCAGCAACATTTTATTAAGCACCTTTTCTTCCTGAGACTCCTTTTCTTCCAGTTTTTCCAATAAAGGAACCTCATTTCCATCCTTCTGATAAACCGGCTTATAAAGAGACTCCACTTCACCACTCGCCTCCAGTGCCATGACCAATTCTTCCTTTTCGATTTGCATTTTATCCGCCAGTTCTTCTAACGTGGGTTCCCGTTGCAGAATTTCCTGCAGTTTTTCTCTTGCAAGAAATGCCTTATAAGCCAACTCCTTCAAAGAGCGGCTAACCTTAATCATGCCGTCATCCCGCAAAAAACGCTGTATTTCTCCTGAAATCATGGGAACCGCATAGGTGGAAAATTTCACCTCGTAGGAAAAATCGAATTTGTCGATTGCTTTTAAAAGTCCGATGCTACCTATTTGAAACAAATCCTCACTCTCTACACCTCTTCCCAAAAAACGTCTGACGACACACCAGATAAGACCAACATTCTCCTCTACCAACTGTGTTCTCGCTTCTTCATCCCCATCGTGCGACTTGCGAATCAAAGCGATTGTGTGGTCCATACTTTCCTTCCTTTACCTATTGTTTTTTGCATCTTGACGATGGTGCCCTTCCCTGGCTGAGACTCTACTTGAATCTGATCCATAAAAGCTTCCATAAAGGAAAATCCCATTCCGGAACGCTCCAGCTCCGGCTTGGTAGTAAAGAGAGGTTCCATGGCCTTCTCTATATTTTCAATTCCCTTTCCTCTATCCTCCACCTCTATGTATAACGTCTGTTCAAGCAAGCGGCACCGAATCCAAATCTTCTCTATCTCCTTTTCATAGCCGTGGATAATAGCATTTGTCACTGCCTCAGAAACTGCAGTCTTCACATCGGAGACCTCTTCCAAAGTAGGATTCAACTGTGTTAAAAATGCTGCCACCGCCACTCTTGCAAATCCCTCATTTACAGAACGGCTTTCAAAAACCAGCTCCATCTCATTCTTGTGTGTCATACTTGTTCTTCCTCCTCATAGATTTGAATAATTCTTGTAACACCTGACATGGTCAGTATCTTTTTCATTC
>JAZRON010000086.1:0-2953 GCA_045648725.1 Faecalimonas sp. | reverse complement strand
ACAAAACTATGGTATGGTGATTGTGGATGA
This sequence comes from Faecalimonas sp., assembly GCA_045648725.1. Taxonomy (GTDB): domain Bacteria; phylum Bacillota; class Clostridia; order Lachnospirales; family Lachnospiraceae; genus Faecalimonas. Next base: position 2,923 of record JAZRON010000086.1, on the reverse strand, counting down.
ATGTCATCATGTCTCTTCCGTCAGCTTTGAGCAAGTGCTTCGACAAGTGAGAGCAAAATATGTCTATGGACTTACGGCTACGCCCATACGCAAGGATGGACATCAGCCTGTAATATTTATGCAGTGCGGCAAAATCATATATACGGCTGATGCCAAGAGCCAAATGAACAAACAGAGTTTTACACGAACTCTGATACCTCGTTTTACTACATTCCGTAATCTCTCTGCCGAAACAAAGACATATACGCAAATCGTAGAAACAATATCCACGGACGATGTGAGGAACAGACTCATTGTGGAAGATGTCAGAAAAGCAATAGAAGAGGGGCGGACACCTATTATATTGACAAATCTGACCTCTCACGTAAGGTTACTTGCGGAAATGCTTTCACCTTGTGCCAACCATGTGATAACATTGGTTGGGGCAGATTCCGCAAAAGAAAAACGGCATACGATGGAACAGTTACAGACGATACCTGTCTCAGAAAGCATGGCGATTGTTGCTACGGGTAAGTACATCGGAGAAGGTTTCGATTATCCCCGCCTCGATACTCTATTCCTCGTGTCACCTATTTCTTGGAAAGGGAGTATTGCCCAATATGCAGGCAGATTGCATAGAGAACATGACGGCAAACATGAAGTACGCATTTATGATTATGTGGATATACGAGTACCGCTTTGTGATGTCATGTACCGCAAGCGATTGAAGGGATATGCTTCTGTTGGATACAGTGTGGCCAAATCATCAGATGGGGCAGATGTGGCAAAGCGGGAATTGATATATGATGGTCTTACTTTCTCAACTTCATTCCATCAAGACCTGTTATCAATCAAACACAGCATTGTCATTTCTTGTCAGAAAGTGAAATACAAATATCCCCCTCGCCTTGTATCTCAATTGAGAGACTTGTCGGCTAATGGCATAGAGATTGTAGTCCTTATTAAGGAGCAAGGATTTAATGAAAAGGATCTGGTTGAGTTTGGAATCGAAGTTCAATGCCATGAAGATTTGTCCATTCAATGCACGGTGATAGATAATTCTGTTGCTTGGTATGGTAACGCCAACTTTTTTGGCTACAACACCGAGGAGAATAATGTCATGAGGATAGTTGATTCTACCATTGCCAATGAACTGTTGGATATTCTATGTAAATGAATGTTAAATTCGTTAAGCTTCCACATTTAGAATCAACATTAAATCCTAATGTATTTATTTCTACCGTTTAGATTGTAAATTATTGAGTACTAACGGATATGGAATACCGTATGTAAAAAACCAAATTAGGTATGATATCCTCTTAGTCCCTTTTGGAAGGTTCATCTATGAAAAAGCGGACAACTCAAATTTGACGGCTATTCATCCTCTGAGCTAAGCAAACCTCTAACAAAGTAACTTTCCATAAAAAAACGGGAACTTTATGCCGTCAATTCATAAAGTTCCCGGGGGCTACTTTCTCATTAATCTGATGAACCACTCATCTGTTGGCAATCCATGAAAATACGCTTTGCCATCTCCACCCAAATCCCATGGATTCATTACCTCAATTGGAGAGAAAGGAAGTTTTTCATAATCCTCCATGCGAATAGAACGATGTTCCTGACGGCGGAATTTGCGATTACAAACTTGCTTACCTCGTTTTTGCGATTTGCAACAGACCACACATGAAAATGGTGTTCTTTTTCTACTTCTGCTCATATTGTCTTGAATGTTGTGAGAGGTCACAACGTCTCGTTGCGCCACTCGGTTAAACATTACAAGACTCTGACATTTTGGTTTGTGTCCATTTTTCTTCGGTTCTTCTAAATTGTGACATATCCATTCGAGGGCAAAGATACGATTATAATACCAATATATATCAAGGAATAGAGAAAAAACTAACATAATATCATTCACTAATGAAATATACTTGTTATTTTTGCAGATGAGACAAAAATAAGAAGACTGCTATGTCTGAAAAAGAGATGAAATCATACAGATTCGGCACGGGCCAAGAACCCACTGACGAAATGATGGAACAGGTAATGAAAGAGGTTGCCCAAGAAGCGCGTGAAAGCAGCAAGAAGGCTACTGATGCTTACTTTGAGCAAATGCGAAGAAATATTGCTTTGAATAAAGCAAATTGGGAAGAACGCATAAACAGCATTATCAATGATTAAGGAAGGGTGTAAACCAGAACTGATTATTATTGCCGGGCCTAACGGGTCAGGAAAAACTTCTGTGACTAAACGATTTCTACATCACGAATGGGCAGAAGGAACTACTTACATTAATCCCGATGAAGTGGCAAACGAAATGTTTGGTGATTGGACTCTCGGGAAGCGGTTTTGAACGCAGCCAACAATCTATTAACGATGTCTATGAAATTCTAGTCAGTCTTATATTTCAGGAACGTGGCAATTACACAAATTCTCTGCGTTCAGAACAGGCTGAAAAGGCTTTGTAAAAAGAGGAGGCCAATGCGGGATGAGGAGAGCTGGCTGAAAAGGGAATAATCGGGGGTATAATGATAGGGAGGGAGCGGATACAAGCCGTTGTTCCGCAACCGTTGTACAAGCAGCTGCAAGGGATGCGAACCAGAAGTGAGACGGATGGTGTCCAGCATGAGGTCCATGGTGAGCTGTGAGACACGGCGGCGAAGAGCCTGCGACTGTTGCGAAGGAAGATGCTGGGTCAATTTGTCCAACATCATCACTACGGCTTCTTTATCGGCAAGACGGCGATGTACATGAGCAGGGTCTTTGTGAGTGGTAATGGATCCCGAACGGCGATGATAGGCATAATCCGCACAGCCCGAATCCAACACGCTGGCTGCCCGCAGCATCAGCTGGGGCGTGAAAGCCTCATCCTCGTGCAGAATGCCCTGAATAAAACGGAGGTTGCCCAACAATGAACGGCGGAAAAGATAAGTGCAGGCCGATGCCC
>JAZRON010000085.1:0-4580 GCA_045648725.1 Faecalimonas sp. | reverse complement strand
CTTGGGCGAGTTGCGCTGACCCCGTCGGGCGAAAACGCAAGCGGCTTTTCCACAAATCGGCCTTTCAAAAAGCTTTGTCAATAATTCACTCTTTTACCATACGTGTTCTTTCATCCATGAAATTACAGTTCTCCGGCAGCCATTCGCCCACTCGGGTTTCCGATATCGGCCATGTGTCTGAATAAGACATTCCATCCTTATCTTGGAATACACGGAACACCCCTTCTTTCATTATTATTCCTTCGGGGTCATCTCCCTTTTCCACCATGACGAATGCGTATCTCAGATTCTTGATTCCGCCCGTTGCTTTTGTTCCGGACAACAAAAGTGCAGTTCTGTAGGGAATACCAGATGAAGTACCAATCGTATTAAAGAATATAGTAAAGTTTTTCCCTTCTCCACTGATAAAGGCACCTTCTCCGATAGAATAAGTATCGAAGTCAGAAGAACATTCTTCCATATCTATCGTGTTATCCTTACTTTGACTTGACAATTTGATATAATTAGGTACCATCAAACGCCCAGGCTCGTAACCACCATTTCCATAATCCTCACAATACACCGTTTCAAACGGTTCAATTAAATAGCAACCTTCCACATTGGGTGGATTCTTACCATCATAAATGGGAATGTAAGGTTCCATCTTCTGGCGGATATCATCTGGAACGACTTGTTCTATACGTTCGTCTTCTGTACCCCAAGGTAAGATGCTGCACGTAAAGCTTACAATTTCGCCGTTCTTGATGACGAGATTAAATACCTGCTGCTTTCCCGAAGCCAGAACAATATCAGATTCGGCATCCAATACAAACTCTTTGCCATTGAGCACCACCGTGATAAAGGAACTGCCTTTTTTAATTGTTTGCGGAACAATGATGGCCTTGTAACTATTGGTTCCATTGTCTGTGCAATATACTGTGTTACGACTTTCAAATGCCGTGAACGTGTTGGCGTTCAAGTCTATATTGCATCCGGTATTTACATTGTTAAGTTTCACGATAGGGATACCTGCTCCTATGCCTTCACCTTCCAAATTAACAATGACATGTGACATGCGGTGACTGAATATCAGATTCACATTCTTTTCCATGGTGACATCAGATACTGCTGTACAATAGTCGGACAACGTGTATTGTCCCGAAGCGGACTGATCGGTCTTTACATAGAATTTCGATGTGGGTACATTTGCTCCAGCCGTACTGGGATAGATGGCAAAATAGCGTACGCCAAAATCCGATGGACATACAATACCCTGTTCATTCACAAACTTACCGCCTTGGTAGGTATAGGTAACAAAATCGGCATAATTGCCAGAAGACTTCAAAATGGTGTTCCCACTCTCATCTTCCTGTACCGCATACACGGCAATCTTGTCATTCTCCTCAAATTCGGTTTCGGTCGCACGAGACAAATTCCTCATTGAAGCCGTAAAAGAAACACTCTTTTTTACCTCTTCGGGGAAAATCTGTTCCTCGGAATTGCTGCACGAAGCGGCAATCACACAGTTTGCCATGGCAAGCATCATTTTTTTGTAAGATAACATAGTTTGAAAATTTTAAGTTTTTTATATCGTTGTGTTACTGAAAAGCAGATTTACTTTCTTATTTTTACGTTTTGGAAAACCAAATCACGCCCTTGATTAGTAGAAACCGTAATATAGGTAAATTCTGAAGCAGAAGAATCCACATTACTGAAACGTATAAAAGCATTCGTAAATATACCAGGAGGTATTTCTGTTGAAGTACTATAAGTGGTATAACTATCTCCGGACAAAGCAACTGACATACTTCCATCGTCTGATTTGTTTCCTTGATTATCATAAGCATACCCCCCGGAGTTTCCACCTTTCAGTTGTAATTTGCAATTGCTCGCCCCATTGTTTGTAATGCGCAAACTCAATGTGGTGTAATTGGTGCCATATTTGCAATCCAACAGTTCTATCTCTAATTCATCGCTGCAAGAGGTAACCGTTCCTGTTGTCAAAGGAGAAGGTAAGGCTACAGGAATACGACCTTCGATAGCGATATGCTTCAACAAAAGACTGCTTTCGCGGTTGGTAGGAACAACAATGTGGTTAAACACTGCAGCAACATCATCTACATCATACAGCCTTATATAAGCTTTAGTTGTTACCCCTGTTGGAATTTCTGTTGAAGTACTATAAGTGGTGTAACTATCTCCGGACAAAGCAACTGACATACTTCCAACGCCTAATTTGTTCCCTTGAACATCATAAGCATACCCCCCGGAGTTTCCGCCATACAATTTTAAATTTATTGTAGAAGTCCCTACATTCGTAACCTTCATCTCAATCGTTGCTGTTGTTCCTGAAATTGTACAGCCCAACAGCGTAAAGGCCAAGTACTCATCGCAACTGAAAATCTGAGCGTCTTCTGCATTCTGACTTTCCACCGTCATACTTACTGGAATACGGGTATCGCCCAAATCTGAACGGACAATAAGAGTGAAGCTATAATTACCCGGAGCAAGACCTGTACGGTCTGCTGTGATTGTGATTGTTTCTATAGTAGAAGCATCTGCGGGGACATATTCGGGAATGACACCCACTTTCTTATCCAATTTAGCCCAACCGGCTTCACCTTCGGTAAACAATTCATATACGGTGGACCCATTATGTGACATCATTGTAAATGTGGCTTTTCCCTTTGTCCCCAAATCCAAGGTTTTGGGCGCTATTTCCAAACGACGGTTATCCTCGTCCCAAGGGAGGATGTTGCTGGTATAGCTCACTATCTCATCATTATCTATGGTCAAATTAAACATCCGTTGCTTTCCCGAAGCAAACACAATGTCAGTTGCAGCCTTCAACACATGCTCTTTTCCGTTGAGCGACACAGAAAGGAAGGCCTCTCCCATCTTTATGGTCTGAGGTACAATGATGGCTTTGTATGAGTTGGTTCCATTGTCTGTACAGCGTATTACATTTTTACTGCCGGATGCCACATAGCTGTTGGCACTGAAATTTACATCGCACATAGTGTTTACATTTGTCAGACTCACAATTGGTTGGCCTGTACCTAAAACATTACCTTCCAAATTTATTATCACATGAGACAAACGATGACTGAACACCAAATCAACCTCTTTCTCCTTCGTTATATCAGACACAGCCGTACAAAGGTCGGACAATGTATATTGCCCGGCTTCATGCTGATTGGTTTTCACCTGAAATTTAGAAACAGGCACTTCCGATCCTGCCGTATTGGGATAAATGGCAAAATAGCGCACTCCAAAGCTTGCAGGACTGACAATACCTTTAGCATTTGTGAATTTTCCGGCCGTATACGTATATGTCACATCATCGGCATAGTTGCCCGAAGGCTTTAATGTGGTGCTTCCGTTTTCATCTTCCTGCATCGCATACACGGCAATTTGATCTCCTTCCTCAAATTCCGTTTCCGTTGCACGGGACAAACTTTTCATGGAGGCCGTAAAAGATACACTTCCTTTATCCTCTACAGGACTTATACTCTCATCGGAATTGCTACACGAAGCAACAATCACACAGCTTGCCAAAGCAAGCATCATTTTCTTGTAAAATAACATAGCTTTAAAATATCTGATCATTAATAATTTTCGTTGTCAGTCACCACGATACCGCATGCATAAGTAATCCAGCCCCCGTTGTCCAAAGTAATTTCTTCGCCATTTTTCCATAGTTTCACAATGGAATATTGCGGACGGGCTGAATACATTATTTTATAACCAATTACATACACATCTTTATTATGTACATAAATACCGGACATGCTGAAATCGTTGTTTTCATTGGTCAGCATGGACACTTCACCATTCTTCCATATTTTTGCAATGCCATCCTGATGCCCGATGATATATACGTCTTCTCCATCAATGAACAGTTGTTTGAAGTTTGGCCCAACAATTCCATGGTGTGAATAGCTCAGCCCTGTTGCTGTCATTGATCCGTTCTTCCACAAATACAACAAACCATCCGTTTTTTCCACCAAACAATAGATGTTGTCATCCTGTACAGACATGCATAGTCCGTCCCCGTCTATTACATAATCCATCAATTTCTGATTTTTCCAGAAAAACGTCTGATTCGTGCCAAAATAATTATTGTGAGCCGTCACATTTCGTCCCATAACATAAATGTTCCCATTGGACTCGGCTACAGACTGTGCCCAATTATTTTTATCTTCCAAACGTTTGGGCAGCCAACTAATTTCATTATTTTTCCTGATGTAAGGAGCGGAATTATTCCCTAATCCCACTGCATATAGGTCATTGTTGAAAACAAGAATGTCCCATGTTGTAGCCAAGTCAAAATCTGAACCATCATATAGAATTGCACCATTTTTCCAAATTGTCGCATTTTCCCGATAATGTTCCGGTTCGCTGCCAGGAGGTGGTGTTTGATTTCCCGCTACATAAAAGTCGTTTCCAGAGACCGCCATTGAGTATACACATCCGTACACCTCTCCTTCATCATAACCATTAACCCCCAAAGTGTGCATTTGGGTATCTGACCACATACAGGGTACGTAACCAGCATGAAGCCCATCGTACATGCCTGCAATATAAACATTCACATCCCT
>JAZRON010000084.1:0-17338 GCA_045648725.1 Faecalimonas sp. | reverse complement strand
CATTGAACAATTTAGATCAACTTTCAAGAGAAGAAATTTTAAAAGAAACAAAGACAGAGTGGGCAGGACGCGAGGTCACATATTTTGATCTGACAGACTCCACCAATGTGCAGGCGCGAATTCTTGCTGAAGAAGGAGCACCGCACGGAACGCTTGTTGTTGCGGATCGTCAGACCGGAGGAAAAGGAAGACGTGGAAGAAGCTGGGACTCTCCGGAGGGAACCAACCTATACTTTTCTATCTTGCTCAGGCCTAATGTGGAGCCGGAGAATGCGCCTATGCTGACTTTGGTTATGGCATATAGTGTGGCACAGGTGATTCGGGAAAAAGAAAAACTTCCGGTTCAGATTAAGTGGCCCAATGATTTGGTGCTTTCGGGGAAGAAGCTCTGTGGCATTCTAACAGAAATGCGTTTGTCAGAAAGACAGATTGAGGATATAGTTGTTGGTGTAGGAATCAATGTAAATACAGCAGAATTTCCCGATGAATTAAAAAACAAGGCCATTTCTCTATTTATGGAAAAAGCAGAAAAGGTAGACCGGAGATTATTACTTGACAGCATCTTAGAAGAATTTGAGAAATGGTATAGTTACTTTTTGAAGGAACAGAATCTGTCATTTTTGCAGGAGTCTTACAATCAGATGCTGGTAAATGGAAACCGAGAAGTGTTGGTTTTGGAGCCGGGGAACGAATATCAGGCTGAAGCGCTTGGAATCAATAAACAGGGCGAACTTGTGGTTAAAAAAGAAGATGGTAGTGTGGAAACTGTTTTTGCAGGAGAAGTGTCTGTAAGGGGAATTTATGGATACGTTTAGGAGGAAGTATGTACGAGGAAAAGATTGTACTGTGTGGTGCAAATTCATACGAAAAAAGATTTTATTTAAATCCGGATTTTGAAGCACTTCCGGAAACCATACAGAATGAATTGAAGGTAATGTGTGTATTATATACAGAAGATGTGGGAGGAATTCTTACACTGGTTTTTGATGAAAATGGTGAACTGTGTTTCGAGGTAACCACAGAGGAAAGCGATTTTATGTTTGATGAAATTGGGAGTCGCTTAAAAATCAAGGAATTACAGAATACAAAAGGAGAGCTCTTGGAGTCTCTTCAGTTATACTACAAAGTATTCTTCTTGGGGGAGGAATTGTAAATGTTATTGGTGATTGATGTGGGAAATACCCATATTACTTTAGGTGTATTTGACGGGAAAGAACTGAAGGCTACATTTCGTATGACGGCCAAGCAACCACGTACCTCAGATGAGTATGGGATTCAGTTGTGTGATTTACTAGTGCATCGCAACTTTAACGTCAAGGATATTGAGGATGTTATCGTATCCTCCGTTGTACCGGATATTATGCATTCTCTTGGAAGTGCTATTATTAAATATTTCAACGTAAGGCCGATTGTACCGTCCACGTTAGATATGGGGCTTACCATTCACACGGAGCACCCAAAGGAAATCGGCCCGGACCGAATCGTAGATGCTGTTGCCGCATATGAGAAATACGGCGGACCTGTGATTGTGATTGATTTTGGAACTGCGACTACTTACGATGTTGTTACAGAAGATGGCGTGTTTGAAGGTGGTTTGATATCAACAGGTATCCGTACTGCGGCCAGAGCGCTTTGGGGCGGAGCAGCCATGCTTCCGGAAATCGAGATAAGGAAACCTGCGTCAATTATTGCAAAAGAGACGGTATCCAGCATGCAGGGTGGTCTTGTATTTGGATATATCGGTCAGGTGGAATATATTGTGAATAAGATGAAGGCGGCAGGTTATGAAAATGCAAAGGTAGTTGCAACCGGAGGACTTGGAAACATTATTGTATCTGAGACAGATGTAATCGATGTCTATGACAAGAACCTGACGCTTGAGGGTCTTCGTATTATCTATGAAAAACATAAAAAGGCAGAAAGATAAGATGAAAAAGTTGACAATAGGAAATGTTGAACTTATGAATCCATATATACTGGCACCGATGGCAGGAGTAACAGACCTGCCATTTCGCTTGCTGTGCAGAGAGCAAGGAGCGGGGCTTCTCTGTATGGAAATGGTAAGTGCAAAAGCAATCCAATATAACAATAAAAATACAAAAGCACTCCTTGAAATACATCCGGAAGAACCGCCGGTTTCTCTTCAACTGTTTGGTTCAGATCCAGAGGTGATCAGTGAGATCGCAAAACAGATTGAGGAACTACCGTTTTCCATTTTGGACATTAATATGGGATGCCCTGTGCCGAAGATTGTGAGAAACGGAGAAGGTTCCGCCCTTATGAAACAGCCAAAACTGGTTCATGAGATAGTGAGTAAAACGGTAAAGGCAATTAAGAAACCGGTGACAGTGAAAATTCGAAAAGGATTTGACGATTCATGTATTAACGCGGTGGAAATTGCAAAGATTATAGAGGACGCCGGAGCAAGTGCAGTTGCAGTACACGGAAGAACAAGAGAGCAGTATTATTCCGGGAAAGCGGATTGGGACATTATCCGTCAGGTAAAAGAAGCAGTTTCCATTCCGGTAATAGGGAATGGGGATGTGGTGTCCGGCGAGAGTGCAATTGCGATGCAGAAAGAGACTGGGTGCGATGGCATTATGATAGGCAGAGGTGCACAGGGAAATCCATGGATTTTTTCTGAGCTACTTGCATATGATAGGACAGGGGAGATGCCTAAGCGTTCGACGACAGAAGAAATCAAACAAATGATTTATCGTCATGCGAGGTTGCAGGTGAAACATAAAGGGGAATATTTAGGTATAAGGGAGATGCGAAAGCATGTGTCCTGGTATACATCGGGACTTCCGAATTCGGCAAGACTTCGAGGGGAAATTAACGCGGTGGAGTCTTTGGAAGAGTTGGAAAAATTGCTGGAGAGTAGATTGTGATTTCATAGTTTAGCCATGAAGTTTCATGGAATTTTTCTTGACATTGATTTCCTGTTTGTGTATAATGTTGAAATTGTGAGAACGCATTTTTTTGTCTAGAATATTCAGTCATAATTTCACCATAAATAATACCCTAGAAGAAACACAGAGAAAGGAATTAAAGACATGGCAGAAAAGAAAAGAATTCTTACTTATACAGGTCTTCGTGCATTAGAAGAGGAACTTGAAAACTTAAAAGTGGTAAGACGTAAAGAAGTTGCAGTGAAAATCAGAGAAGCAAGAGAACAAGGCGACTTATCCGAAAATGCTGAATATGATGCAGCAAAAGATGAACAAAGAGACATCGAGACTCGTATTGAAGAAATCGAAAAGATTCTTAAGAATGTTGAAGTTGTAGATGAAGACGAAGTGGATTTGGACAAAATTAATGTTGGATGCACTGTTACATTATATGACAAAGAATTTGAAGAAGAAGTAGAATACAAGATTGTAGGTTCTACAGAAGCAAACAGCTTAGCTGGGAAGATTTCAAACGAATCACCTCTTGGAAAAGCATTACTTGGAAAAGCAATCGGTGATGAAGTTGTAGTAGAGGCTCAGGCAGGTGTAATCGAATACACTGTTTTAAAAATTGAAAGAAACGCATAATTTACAAATATAAAAAGGAGAGAAGAACCATGGCAGAACAACAAAACGTTCAAAACGTACAAGAACCAGACCTTAACCAATTAAGAAAAGTGCGCCGTGAAAAACTTGCTGAGTTACAGGGAAATGGCAAAGATCCATTGCAAATCACCAAGTATGATCAAGATGCACACAGCCAATCCATCAAAGACAACTTTGAGGAATTAGAAGGCAAAAAAGTTTCTATTGCAGGACGTATTATGTCAAAACGTGTTATGGGAAAAGCTTCTTTCTGTCACGTTCAGGATTTAGAAGGGACTATCCAATCATACGTTGCAAGAGATTGCGTTGGAGAAGAAGAATACAAAGAATTTAAACGTATGGATATTGGTGATATCGTAGGTATCAAGGGTGAAGTATTCCGTACAAAGATGGGAGAAATCTCAATCCATGCAGAAGAGATTACTTTGTTATCAAAGAGCCTTCAAATCTTACCGGAAAAATATCATGGATTAACAAACACAGATTTACGTTACCGTCAAAGATACGTAGACCTTATTATGAATCCAGATGTAAAAGATACATTTATCAAACGTTCTAAAATCTTAAGCTCTATTAGAAGATATTTAGATGGACAAGGATTCTTAGAAGTAGAAACACCAATGCTTGTTTCAAACGCAGGTGGTGCAGCAGCAAGACCATTTGAAACACACTTTAACGCATTGGATGAAGATTTCAAACTCCGTATTTCTCTTGAGTTATACTTGAAGAGATTAATTGTTGGTGGTTTGGAACGTGTTTACGAAATTGGACGTGTATTCCGTAACGAAGGTCTTGATACAAGACACAATCCGGAATTCACATTGATGGAATTATACCAAGCATATACAGATTACCATGGCATGATGGATTTAACTGAGAACATGTACCGCCATGTAGCACAGGAAGTACTTGGAACTACTGTGATTACATACAATGGTGTGGAAATGGATTTAGGAAAGCCATTTGAAAGAATCACTATGGTAGACGCAGTGAAGAAATACGCAGGTGTAGATTGGAATGAAATTCATACATTGGAAGAAGCAAGAGCAGTTGCAAAAGAGCATCATGTAGAGTTCGAGGCACGCCACAAGAAGGGTGATATCCTCAACTTGTTCTTCGAAGAATTCGTAGAAGACCACTTGATTCAACCAACATTTGTAATGGATCATCCAATTGAGATTTCTCCACTTACAAAGAAGAAACCGGAAAATCCGGAATACGTAGAACGTTTCGAGTTCTTTATGAACGGCTGGGAAATGGCAAATGCTTACTCAGAGCTTAACGACCCAATCGATCAGAGAGAACGTTTCCGCGACCAGGAAGAACAACTTTCTCAAGGTAACGAAGAAGCAAACACAACAGACGAAGACTTTATGAACGCACTTGAAATCGGTATGGCACCGACAGGTGGTATTGGATTCGGTATTGATAGAATGTGTATGTTGTTGACGGATAGTGCAGCGATTAGAGATGTGTTGTTGTTCCCGACGATGAAGACATTGGATAAGTAATTCCTTGATTTTAAGAGGGTTTAGAGTTGCTAGTTATAGAATTGCGACCAATTAAAGAGAACACGCTTAAAAGACTTCCTAATTTTCTAGGAAGTCTTTTAAATTTACGGGTGTTACTCATAGTCCGTTGACTTATAAGTAACTCAAAATAAAATGGTACAAAGGAGGAATAGTTATGATAACTGAAGAAGTAGGAAAACGAATCCAAGATATTAGAAAAAGCAAAGGATGGTCTCAAGAAAAATTAGCATTAAATGCAGGAATCGATAGGACATATCTTGCAGGTATTGAATCTGGAAAAAGGAATGCAACAATAGTCAGTCTTGAAAAAATAGTCATTGCACTTGGTGTAGAGATGAGAGATATATTTTGATGTTGTCTATAAGTAACAACGTGTGTATACTAAGGAGGAAGAAAAATGCCTATTGAAATGGGAAAATATCCAATAGAGGTTTTTGGACATGTATATAATGATACTGGGGCAGAAGCTACAAGCCATAGAACATGTCAGTATTGCCCGTATTTGGGACGTGAATGTACTAAACCAAGAAAAAGCGAACCACATATAAAAGTTGGAATATGTACAGTTGGTTATAAAGGATCATTTTTAGACCATTATGAGCCTGTCATTATCTGTCCATTTAGATTTCTCGACGAAGTTGTATATAATTCAATACATGACAGATTTTTCCCAGATTGGGATAATACAAGATGGATAAAAGAAGTTACCATGGGGGTAAGCGGTAATATTGATTATGTTGCGGTAAAAACAAATGATGATGGTTCGCAAGTTGAAGATTTTTTCTGCATAGAACTTCAGGCAAATGGTACAACTGGTTCACCATATCCTTATGTACAAGACTTATTGAGATTGGGTCGTTATGCAGGCAATTATACTTTCGGATTAAATTGGGCAAACGAATTTATGAAAACAATGATGCAACAAGTCTATAAAAAAGGACAAGTTGTTGTTCATTGGAATAGAAAGATTGTTTTTGTGATACAGGATGTTGCATTGCAATATCTTGAAAGTTCAGTCGATACTTCTGGATTAAGAAATAATATGGAAGACCCTATACATTTTATGACTTATTCGTTAAGATGGAACGAAGCGGATAATAAATTTGAAATGTATCATGATAGATGGGTAAGTACAGACCTGGATGGTGTTAATAGAATATTGGCAGGAGCTAATGCAGAAGAATATTTGACAGCAGAGAATTTCCTTGAAAATGCAATAAGAAAAGGAAAAGAGGATGGTGTTTTAGTTGATTAAAGAAGTGTTAGAAGGCAAAATGACTTTTTGTTTTGAAGTTGGAGATAGTCTTCAAGTATTAAAGCAAATACCAGATAAATCAATTGATTGTGTGATCACTTCTCCGCCATATTGGCAACAGCGAATATATGAAGATTATGATGGAGAAATGAGTGATATCATAGGCTCGGAAGATACGCCTGAAGAATATGTTGAAAATCTTATGAAGGTCATTAGGGAAATACATCGCATATTGAAGGAAGAGGGGTCTTTTTGGTTAAATATTGGGGACAAATTTGTTGATAAATGTTTGATGGGGATGCCGTGGAGAGTTGCATTAGAAATGCAAAAAGAAGGCTGGATATTGCGAAGTGATATAATTTGGGACCAAATGAAAGGTACTCAAAGTTGTAAAGATAGGATGCGAGATATATATGAGCATGTTTTCCAATTTGCAAAGAAGAAAAAGTATTATTTTGATGCGGATGCTGTAAGAATCATTCCGGAGAATGATGCATATGAAAAAGATGGGAAGATAATATCTGCAACAGGTGTATCTGGTAAAAAATATTTCAAGCAGATAGAAACGTCTACAGTGTTATCTGATGAAGAAAAGAATAACGCATTAAATGCGTTAAATGAAACTTTGGAAGAAATGCGTAGAGGAGAAGTTGTTGATTTTAGGATGACAATTAGAGGAGAACAAAGAACATATCATAGTGAAAACAAAAAAGTTAGTGGTAGAGCGAAAGAACTAAATGAAAAAGGTTATTTCATTATGAAAATGCGCAAAACAGGTTTCTTGCCAGCAGATATATGGAGGATTGTTCCGGAGGATACTTGGCGTAAAGATACACATTGTGCCGTGTTTCCAGAAGAATTGTTAAGAACTCCTATTTTGTCAACTTGCCCAGAGGGTGGAATAGTATTAGACCCTTTTTCTGGAACTGGTAGTACAGTTCAAGCTGCAGTGAATTTGGGGAGAAGAGGAATAGGAGTAGACCTAAGTAAACAATATTTAGAAATAGCTATAAAGAGATTAAATAGTAACTAATAAGATGAAGACTTTTGATAAATAAAACTTATATAAATCTATAACAAATCAGGGACTTTTCCAGACTTTTCCGGGAAGTCCCTTTTTGTATTTGTTTTATTACGCTGATATTTTTATGTATGGTTGTTGATAAAAAATGCAGAACATTCTTAGGCATGCTTGAATAAATTTTTTTTTGATGTATAATAGAGGAAGAAAGTACGCAAGATAATACGTAAGTACATGGAGGTGACTAAATTTATGGGAGAATACAAACCGCCTTTTACAATAACAAATGAGATATTATCATATGTGTCTACTATCTCTGAAAAGATTGGGCGAATTACAGCGACCAGTAATATGGAAGCAAAACCACATTTGAGAAAAAATAACCGTATTAAGTCCATTCACTCATCTTTGAAGATTGAAGCAAATTCGCTCTCATTAGGACAGGTTCGAGATGTAATTAACGGAAAACTTGTTCTTGGAGAGCAGAAGGAAATACAAGAAGTTAAAAATGCATTTGCAGCGTATGAAAAAATTTCCAAGATCAATCCATATAGTATAAAAGATTTGAAGAAGTTTCATGGCATCATGACAAAGTATGTTGTGGAAGAATCCGGAGATTTTCGTCAAGGTGAAGAAGGGGTTTTTAATGGTGAACAATGTATTTTTATGGCACCGCCAGCACGATTTGTTCCACAATTGATGAGACAACTTTTTGGTTGGATGCAGGATTCAAAAAATATCGTACATCCACTGATTCTTGCAAGTGTATTTCACTACGAATTTGTTTTTATTCATCCATTTGCAGATGGAAATGGGAGAATGGCGAGATTGTGGCATTCAGTAATTTTGTCAAATTGGAATCCGATATTTGAGTATATTCCGATTGAAAGTCAGATTGAGAAATTCCAAGAGGAGTACTATGATGCGATTGCAAAATGTCATATAGATGGTAGCTCCACAAGATTTATTGAGTTTATGTTATCGCAGATTGATAAAATCCTTGATGACGTCACGACTCAAATCAGTGAGGATAATACACAAGTTTCTGAGCATATAAAAAGATTACTAGAGGCTATGGAATATGATACTCCATATACAGGTAGTGCACTTATGGAAAAATTGGGATTGAAATCAAAAGAAGGCTTTCGCAGAAATTATTTGCGTCCGGCAACAGAACTGAATCTTATTCGAATGACAATTCCTGATAAGCCAAACAGTAGAAATCAAAGATATATTAAAATTTAGTTATGTAATTGTAGCAGTCATATTCTAAACAATGCTATAATATACACAACAAAACTCTACAATTGCAAGGAGGTATACATATGATTAGATACGAAATCGAAGGTGGCAATTTGCCGGTTGTAATCTGTTACCCGGAGGCAGGCCAAACCCTCTGTAGCGAAAGTGGCGCCATGAGTTGGATGAGCCCAAACATGAACATGGAAACCAATTCAGGAGGCGGCTTTAAAAAGGCAATGGGAAGACTATTCTCAGGTGATTCCATTTTTATGAATGAATACACAGCAATGGGTGGACAGGGAATGATTGCTTTTGCATCAAGTTTGCCAGGTACGATACTTCCTTTTGAATTACATACAGGAAACGGGATTATTGTTCAAAAAAGAGGTTTTCTTGCTATGGAAAAGGGATTAGACGTTTCTCTCTATTTCCAGAAAAGATTGGGAAAAGGATTCTTCGGCGGAGAAGGATTTATTATGCAGAAAATTACCGGAAATGGTATGGTGTTTGTAGAAATAGATGGACACTGCAAGGAGTATGACCTTCGAGCAGGAGAGAGCATCATCGTTGACACAGGTTACCTCGCAGCTATGAGTGAAACTTGTACAATGGATATCCAGATGGTGAAAGGTGCGAAAAATATTTTCTTGGGTGGCGAAGGATTATTTCACACAGTAATCACGGGTCCAGGAAAAGTGTACTTACAGAGTATGCCAATTTCCAACATCGCAGAAAGACTTATTCCATATTTGCCAACCAACAATTCGTCAGGAGAAGGGATAAATATTAGTTTTGGGGATAAATAAATTAAAAAAAAGGGGCTGTCATTTCCCGACAGCCCTTTTTTATTTGTTCTTATGGTCTTAAGCCCATACCACCTTCTAGTGTTAATGTTTCACCTGTTAAATACTTCATATCTGGTGACGCAAGATGTACACACACACGGCCAATTTCCGTTTCCGGATCACCGTAGTGTCCTGCCGGTGGCATCTTCACATTTGCTTTAAATGCTTCTGGATAAGCCTTTTCAAAATTTTCTAACTGAGATGTCCAGGCAAGAGGACAAATTACATTTACATTAATGCCATCTTTTGCCCATTCTGTTGCGGCAACACGGCTGAGTCCACGAACTCCTTCTTTTGCCGCCGCATAAGAACATTGCCCAAAGTTACCAAAAAGTCCTGCTCCGGAAGCAAAGTTGATTACAGTGCCCTTTGCTTCTGCTAAATATGGATAACATGCTTTCATATAGTAAAATGTTGCGTAAAGTCCTGAATATAACGCAAGATTGAATTGCTCTGTTGTATGATCCGCCAGTGTAACACCGGAAGCAGAGGCTTGTGCATTATTAATTAAAACGTCGATTCTTCCGAATTTTTCTATGGTTTTTTGAACTACATTGTTCACAACGGCCTCATTGTCTGCTCCGTCGCTTACATCTGCTTGTACGATCAAAACTTCAATTCCGTATAATTTCTCTAATTCTTCCTTGGCAGCCTCTAATTTCGATAAATTTCGTCCTGTAATAACTAGATTAGCCCCTTCTTTTGCATATGCTGTTGCAATACCATAACCAATAGAGCCACATCTACCATCACTTAACACGGCTCTTCCTGCTCCTGTAATAATTGCTGTTTTTCCTTTTAAATACCCCATAATGAGCCTCCTTCCAATTGTATCTGTTTCTTGGAAATATTTTACCATTAATTATAGAAAATGTATAGAATAATCTAAAAATTAACGAGATTGACATATTATTGACTAATAATTCAAATAAACTTGAAGATACCTTGATTTAATAGTATAATTTTTTTATTGAAAAACAAATGATAGCACAAATTATTGGGAATGAGGAGGAATCAGACATGATTACTTGGAACAACTTAGATAAACTTGCTTCTTACCAAGAACTTTTAAACGTGGAACGCGTGAATCTTACAGAAGCTATGACAGGAGAAAATGGGGCAGAACGTGTAAAAAAATACAGCGTTTCGATGGCAGCAGGACTTGCATTTAACTATGGTGCAAAATCTGTAGATGATAACATTTTAGCAGTTCTTGCAAAATTAGCGAAAGAGGCGCAGCTTACAGAAAAATATGCTGCTCTTTACAATGGTGAAGTCATCAACACAGGTGAAAAGCGTCTTGTGCTTCATCAATTGACACGTGGTCAGTTGGGAGAAGAGGTAATCGCTGACGGTGTAAATAAGCGTGAATTCTACTTGAATGAACAAAAGAAGATTGCGGAGTTTGCAAATAAAGTACATAATGGCGAGATTACAAATGCTGCAGGTGAGAAATTCACTACCGTAGTACAAATCGGTATTGGTGGAAGTGATTTAGGACCACGTGCTATGTATCTTGCACTTGAGAACTGGGCAAAAGTGAATAACACATTAAAGATGAAAGCACAGTTCATCAGCAACGTTGACCCAGACGATGCGGCAGGCGTTTTAAGCAATATTGATGTTGCACATTCTATTTTCGTGCTTGTTTCAAAATCAGGTACAACATTGGAAACATTGACAAATGAATCATTCGTAAAAGATGCTTTGGCAAAAGCAGGTTTAGATGCTTCGAAACACATGATTGCTGTTACAAGTGAGACATCACCATTGGCGAAGAGTGACGATTACCTTGCGGCATTCTTCATGGATGACTACATTGGAGGACGTTTCTCATCTACATCAGGTGTGGGCGGTGCAGTATTGTCACTTGCATTTGGACCGGAAGTATTTGATGAATTCCTACAAGGTGCAGCGGAAGCAGATATCACAGCTAAGAATGAAGACTTATTACAAAACCCAGCAATGCTTGATGCATTAATTGGTGTTTATGAACGTAACGTACTTGGATATGGCGCAACAGCAGTTCTTCCATATTCACAGGCACTTAGCCGTTTCCCAGCTCACTTACAACAAGCTGACATGGAATCAAACGGTAAGTCCGTAAACCGTTTTGGTGAACCGGTAAATTATGTTACAGGACCAATCATCTATGGTGAACCTGGAACAAACGGACAACATTCATTCTATCAATTGCTTCACCAAGGAACAGACATCATTCCATTACAATTTGTTGGATTCAAAAACAACCAGATGGGAAGCGATGTTATTATCGAAGGAAGCACAAGCCAACAAAAACTTTGTGCAAACGTAGTGGCTCAAATCGTTGCATTTGCTTGTGGAAAAGACGATGAAAACCTCAATAAGAAATTTGAAGGCGGACGTCCATCAAGTATCATTATCGGTGAACAATTAGATCCAAAAGCACTTGGAGCGTTGTTATCACACTTCGAAAATAAGATTATGTTCCAAGGATTTGTATGGAACCTTAACAGCTTTGACCAAGAGGGTGTACAACTTGGTAAAGTATTGGCGAAAAAAGTTCTTGCTCATGATATAGACGGAGCATTAAAGGTTTACAGCGATTTATTGAATATCTAATAAAAAAACGAGAACAGATTTTGCAGTCTGTTCTCGTTTTTATTTAATCTTTAATTTCTATAATTCTTCCAATGATTTATATTTCTGATATTTCACACCGGCATCTTCCTTTGCAGCCTTAAACAGTGTCTCGGCATTTTCAGGGAAGGTACGTTTGAGTGCAGCATATCGATTTTCCCCATCTAGGAATTCTTCATAATCCAAGGTAGGAGCTTTGGAATCTACTTTCATTGGTTTTTCCTCGCTTGGATTGTAGCGGTAAAGTGTCCAGTAACCTGCATCTACGGCACGTTTCATTTCGTTTTGGACATTTGCCATGCCGGCTTTGATACCGTGTGCCACACAAGGTGTGTAAGCAATGATGACAGATGGTCCTTTGTGCTGCTCAGCTTCGCGGAGAGCCTTGATTAATTGATTTGCATCGGCACCCATTGCAACTTGAGCTACATAAACATTTCCATAGGTTTGGAAGATAGCACCAAGGTCTTTCTTCTTGCTACGTTTTCCGGAAGAAGCAAATTGTGCTACAGCTCCCAGTGGAGTAGCTTTTGAACTTTGTCCGCCTGTGTTTGAATAAACTTCTGTATCAACAACGAATACGTTGATGTCTTCACCACTTGCCATGACATGGTCAAGTCCGCCAAATCCAATATCGTATGCCCAACCGTCTCCACCGAACATCCAGAAGCATTTCTTAGCAAGTTGGTCTTGACGTTCTAAGATCTTTCTCGTAAGGTCAGAATCAACGGTTTCTAATTCTGCAATTAACTTATCCGTTGTTGTGCGAGAAGATTCAAAGTCATCATAGAAGTCTAACCATGCTTTCGCGATTACGCTTCCTGT
Source organism: Faecalimonas sp. (assembly GCA_045648725.1). Lineage (GTDB taxonomy): Bacteria > Bacillota > Clostridia > Lachnospirales > Lachnospiraceae > Faecalimonas. The sequence goes on along the minus strand of JAZRON010000084.1, from coordinate 4,442 downwards.
TGCTTCAAAATATTGTTCCACAAGAGTTTTTTGTGCAAGACGTTGTTGTTTTACTGATAAGAACATTCCAAGGGAAAGTTCGGCATTGTTTTCAAATAAGCTGTTTGTCCAGGCAGGCCCAAATCCACGTTTATTTGTGGTGTATGGAATTCCCGGCATTGGAGCGCCCCAAGCCTGTGAACAGCCTGTTGCATTTGCCCAGTATACTCTGTCTCCGAAAAGCTGTGTAAGGAGCTTCGCATATGGTGTTTCCCCACATCCTGCACATGCAGCAGAGAACTCGATGAGAGGCTGACGGAACTGGCTTCCTTTCACACTGTATACAGGGAATAAATCACCTTTATCTGAAATAGAAAGACCATAATTCCATTGTTCTTTTTGTTTTTCTGCCAATGTAACAGGTTCCATAGAAAGTGCTTTTTCTTTGGCAGGACAACAAGCTACACAGCTTCCGCATCCAGTACAGTCATAGGTAGAAACTTGCATTGTGAAATGAAGTCCTTTTGCAGCTGCACCATTTGCAGGAATTGTTTCAAATCCTTCCGGTGCGTTTGCTTTTTCTTCATCATTTACTAAATATGGACGAATAACAGCGTGTGGACATACCAAAGCACATTTATTACATTGAATACATTTTGAAGAATCCCATACTGGAACTTTCAAAGCAATACCACGTTTTTCGAATGCGGTAAGTCCCATATCGATGCGACCGTCCTCGTAATCTTTGAAGGCACTGACCGGTAAGTCGTCTCCTTTTTGTTTGTTGATTGGTTCCAATAATCTCTTTACAACTGCCGGCTCATCTTTTGATGTTGCATCTGTAGCAGTTTCAGTAGTATCAGAACCATCTGCCCAAGATGCAGGAACATTTACCTTCACAATTTCTGTTGCACCCGCATCGATTGCCGCTACGTTGCGGGCAACCACATCATCACCTTTTGTGAAATATGTTTTGCGGGTTGCGGCTTTAATCATTTCCAAAGCTTCTTCTGTAGGAATTACCTGCATTAAAGCGAAGAAAGAAGCTTGAAGCACGGTGTTTGTATGACTTCCAAGCCCTAATTCTTGTGCAATTTTATTTGCGTCAATCATATAGAACTGAATGTTCTTTCTTGCAATTTTTTGAAGTACAGAAGCAGGAATGTGTGTTTCCAATTCGTCTTCTTTCCAACTGCAGTTAAGAAGGAAGGTACCGCCTTCTACGATTTCATCTACAATATCATATTGATTCATATAACTTTGGTTGTGACAAGCTACGAAGTCAGCCTGTTTAACATAGTAAGAACTTGTAATTGGTTCGTCGCTGAAACGAAGGTGGGATTTTGTAACACCAAAAGATTTTTTGGCATCGTATTCAAAGTATGCTTGTGCAAACTTTTCGGTATTGTCATTAATAATACGTACTGTGTTGTGGTTTGCACCAACGGTTCCGTCCCCACCAAGACCCCAGAATTTACACTGGATCATACCCTTTTTCTGTGCCGTAAATGGATTTACAGGCAATGACAAATGAGTCACATCATCATTGATACCGATGGTGAAGCTTCGTACCGGATTTTGTGAGGCAAGGTTTTCGAAGACAGCTACGATTTGAGCCGGGTCTGTATCCTTGGAACTTAATCCGTAACGGCCGCCGATGACTTTTATCTGGCGTTCGCTATTCATAAGTACGCTGCACACATCTTCAAATAAAGGTTCTCCTGCACTTCCCATTGCTTTGCATCGGTCTAATACTGCAATGCGTTCCACAGATGATGGAAGAGCATTAAGGAAATGTTTAGCAGAGAATGGACGGTAAAGATGCACTTGTAAAAATCCTACCTTTTTGCCTTCTGCACGAAGTGCATCTACTGCATCGCGAATGACACCGCTTGCAGAACCCATAGCGATGACAACGTCTGTTGCATCAGGGTCTCCATAGTAATTAAATACATGGTATTCACGTCCTGTGATTTTTGTGATCTCGCTTAAATAGTTTTCTACGATATCCGGAAGTGCATCATAGAATCCGTTGTTTGCTTCGCGCACTTGGAAATATACGTCGCCGTTTTGTACCGTGTTGCGAAGAGTTGGATGCTCTGGATTCAGAGCTCCGTCACGGAATTCTTTTAATGCTTCCTGGTTTACTAAGTTTCCAACAGCATCCATGTCAGGAAGTTGGATTTTGTTAATTTCATGTGAAGTACGGAAACCATCGAAGAAATGCATAAATGGAATACGTCCTTCAATAGCAGCTAGATGTGCCACTGGTGCAAGGTCTGCTACTTCCTGTACGCTTCCAGAAGAGAGCATTGCAAAACCGGTCTGGCGGCATGCCATTACGTCGGAATGGTCACCGAAAATACTCATGGCATGTGTACCTACCGTACGAGATGCCACGTGAAGCACTGCCGGAAGTCTCTCGCCGGCAATACGGTAAAGAACCGGAACCATCAGCATAAGTCCTTGCGAAGATGTATATGTAGTTGCAAGGGAACCTGTCTGAAGAGCACCGTGTACTGCGGTGATAGCTCCTGCTTCTGACTGCATCTCTGTTAAGGTTACAGTCTGACCGAATACATTTTTACGCCCTTTTGCTGACCAGGCATCGGTAAGACCGGCCATTGGCGATGATGGTGTAATAGGATAAATCGCTGCAATCTCCGTGAAAGGATAGGCCATATGTGCCGCAGCTTCATTACCGTCCATTGTTACATATTGTTTTGACATAATCGTCACCTCTTTATTGTTGAATTCCTATGTGCTAGTTTGCACTTTTCGCTGTGTCGATGCCTGCGGCGTTTTCAAGACCCAAACGCTTTGTTGCATCCTCACGCATCTTGTATTTTAACACTTTTCCTGCTGCATTCATAGGGAAAGAATCCACAAATTCGATATATCTTGGAACTTTATGGCGTGCCATGCTAGCTGCAATAAAGTCATGCATTTCTTTTTCAGTCAATTCTTTTCCTTCTTTCAGGATAATGCAAGCCATTGCTTCTTCCCCGTATTTTTTATCCGGAACACCGATTACCTGTACATCCTGTACAAATGGATGGGTATAGATAAATTCTTCGATTTCCTTTGGATATAAGTTTTCACCACCGCGAATAATCATATCTTTTAAGCGGCCGGTAATACGGTAGGTTCCATCTGCATTGCGGCATGCAAGGTCACCTGAGTGAAGCCAACCTTCTGCATCCACAGTGTCACGAGTTGCTTCCGGCATTTTATAATAACCCTTCATGGTATTGTAGCCACGAGAGCAGAACTCACCATTTTCTCCATCGGCTACTTCTTCGCCGGTTTCAGGGTCAATAATCTTACATTCAATGTGTGGGAAGTTGTACCCCACAGTTTCTGTACGAAGTTCCAAAGAATCTGTCCATGCTGACATTGTGCTTCCAGGGGAAGACTCTGTCTGTCCATACACGCTGACAATACCAGTCATATTCATTTCGTTCGGGTCGGCTGCACGTTTCATCAGCTCCGGAGGACATCCGGCACCAGCCATAATTCCCGTACGCATATGAGAAAAGTCTGTCTTTCGATAATCCTCATGGTTGAACATTGCAATAAACATGGTCGGTACACCATTGAAGCAAGTGATACGCTCTTGATTGATACAAGCAAGAGACGATTTTGCCGAGAAATAAGGCATCGGACAAACGGTAGCTCCGTGTGTTAAGGATGCTGTCATAGAAAGCACCATACCAAAACAGTGGAACATAGGAACCTGAATCATCATGCGGTCAGCAGTGGAAAGTCCCATACGGTCACCAATACATTTTCCGTTATTTACTACGTTATAGTGTGTAAGCATAACACCTTTAGGGAAGCCGGTTGTTCCTGAAGTGTACTGCATGTTACATACATCATCCGGTCTAACGCGTGCTGCCATGCGGTTTAATTCTTCCTGAGGCACTAAATCACCGCGGTCCATTGCTTCGTCAAATGTAAGACAGCCAGGTTGTTTAAATCCAACTGTGATAACGTTGCGAAGGAAAGGAAGTCTCTTACAATGAAGAGGTTCTCCCGGTTTACTGCTTGCAATCTCAGGACAGATTTCATTAATAATATCTTTATAGTTAGAATCCAAACAAGATTCCACCATAACCAACGTGTGTGTGTCAGACTGTCTAAACAGATAATCCGCTTCATGTCTCTTATAGGCAGTGTTTACTGTAACAAGTACAGCACCGATTTTTGTCGCTGCCCAGAAAGTAATATACCAGGCAGGAACATTGGTAGCCCAGATAGATACTTTCGTACCTGCTTTTACTCCCATGGAAATGAGAGCGCGGGCAAATTTGTCTACATCTTCACGGAACTCTTCATATGTACGCACATAATCTAAGGTTGTATATTTAAATGCGTATTGGTCAGGGAATTCTTCTACCATGCGGTCTAAAACTTGTGAAAATGTAAGGTTAATTAATTCGTCTTTTTTCCATACATATTGT
>JAZRON010000083.1:0-6535 GCA_045648725.1 Faecalimonas sp. | reverse complement strand
CCTTCCATAAGCGGAACATGTTTATGTGCTGCAGCATGATATACCACATCCGGCTTATAGGTTTCAAACACTTCATGAATTCTTCGACTGTCACGCACGGAACCAATCAGCACTTTTAACTTTAATAATGGATATTTTTCTATCAATTCTTGCTGAATGTCGTATGCATTATTCTCATACACATCAAATATAATTAATCGTTTTGGATTGTGCGCTGCAATCTGTCGACAAAGTTCACTTCCGATAGAGCCACCACCGCCGGTTACTAAGATAACCTTCCCTGCGATGTATTCAAAGATTTCATCCATATTGACACGGATTGGTTCTCTGCCAAGCAGATCTTCAATGGCCACCTCTTTCATGGCGTTGACTGTCACATCACCACTCAGCAACTGATACATACCCGGTAGATTCTTTAATTCACAACCCGTTTCTTTACAAATCTCCAGAATCTCTTTCTTATCTTCCACAGAAGCCGACGGAATTGCTATATAAATTTTCTTAATATCATATTTCTTAACATTGTATAGGATGTCTCCACGTCCGCCAACAACTGGAACGCCATCTACGAAACGCCCCCATTTGTTGTGATTATCATCAATGATGCAGTACACTTTGTCGTGGTTTTCTCTTGCCTTTATGGTATCGCGTAAAATCATCTGCCCTGCAATGCCCGCACCAATCAGCATAACCCTTGTAGAATCTGTCCCTAATTCTTTTTCTCTCCTACGTCTTTCTAACAGAACAAATCTGTACGAAAAACGAATCGCCAATACTGCAAAGAATTGCAAAATAGTCCCTGTAAAATAATAAGAGATTGGCATTCTTTGGAACAGTACGGTGATTCCTGCAACCTGAATCAAAAATGTTGCCATAGAAGCTGCTGCCACACGCAACAATTCTGTATAACTTGCGAACCTCCAAATACTTCTGTACAATCTAGCACGCCAAAACACGATCATACATGCCACCGTGTAAATCGGAGCAAACTTCAAAAAGGAATTAATGTAATAATCCGGAACCATGGATATGCGACAATCAAAGCGAACCCATAATGCCAAAAAATATGCCACATTTACCGCCATCATATCGTATATGGCCAATCCTATGTTTACAACCTGCCAATGTTTTAATCTTATGTGTTTCATATAACCCTCACCCTTAAAACCTGATTATATTATTATACAACTTTTTTCACACTAAAACAAGATTTTCACAAAAAATGCTTTTCCACCAACTGCCGATATTCCCTAAACGCCGGCACCCCTTCCAATGCTTCCTGAAGGGATGAAAGAATCCCCTTATAATACCACCCTATCATCTTCTTATCCTTCATACGGAACCGGTTCCACAGTTCCTCCCCACACTCCGGATAATCTCTGTCGATATCACGCATATTGGAAAGCTTGTCCGCCAATCCAATCATCTGCACTTCTTTTGGTGCACTTTTTAAATGCTCGATGGTTGCACTTTTCCGTTCCAACCAAGTCTTGGTCTTGTCCTCACTTTCTTGGACTACTAAGTGTGCCACCCGTTCTGAGAATTCCAGGCAAATCATGGATTCATTGATACCCTCGCAGTCTTCGATGGTATCGTGCAGAATCGCTGCACTGATAATCTCTTCATCATCGGTCATGGTCGCCACTATATTGCCCACCTCCAACGGATGAATAATATATGGTCTTGTGGTTCCTTTTCGAAACTGTCCTTTATGTGCCTGTGTTGCAAATGCAATCGCCTTTTCTATCACGTTACATACCATCCTTTTCTAATCTATTTTTTATTATAAATGAATTATTTCCTATCGTCTACAAATACAATAGGATTATTTTCTACACTTTGGGGTTTTATTCATGATTTTTCCATAGTATAATATATCCAACCGATTCTGAAAAGAAAAAAGGAAAGAAGGATTATATTTATGAATAAAAACGTGCTGGTTACCGGCGCTTCCAGAGGAATTGGACGTGCCATCGCCCTTACATTTGCCAAGTGTGGCTACCATGTATTTCTCAACTGTAGCCAATCTATAGAAGAATTAGAAACTGTGAAATCAGAGATTGAAGCCCTTCCAGGTGGTTCTTGTGACCTCCTTGTAGGAGACATTGGGAATCCGGATTTTGTCGCGGAGATGTTTGAAGCCATTCATCAAAAGTGTAACGCTTTAGATGTGCTCATCAACAACGCAGGCATTGCTCACATAGGGCTTCTCACAGATATGAACAACGAGGAATGGAATCGGATAATTCAGACCAACCTTTCCTCTGTATTCTATTGTTGCCGCGCTGCAGTCCCGAGGATGATCACTAGGAAAACGGGGAAAATCATCAACATTTCTTCTATGTGGGGTTCTGTAGGTGCCTCTTGCGAAGTTGCCTATTCTGCTTCCAAATCCGGTGTGCATGGTTTCACCAGAGCCTTAGCAAAGGAGCTGGCTCCAAGCAATATCCAGGTCAATGCCATTGCCTGTGGATGCATCGATACTGCCATGAACGCACAACTGGATACTACGGAACGTGTTGCCTTAGAAACAGAAATTCCTGCAGGTCGTTTTGGCACGCCGCAGGAAGTCGCTGATTTCGTAATTCAATTAGTAAATAGTCCTGCTTATGTGACAGGACAGATTATCGGGCTAGATGGAGGCTTCATCTAGCCCCTTTTTAGTGTCTTCAATAGCACTTTCGTCACAACGGCCACCAGCACTGCTGCAGCAATGGCCTCCGGAATCCCGGATGCTGTCACAGTGCCCATCACCAACCCCCACACAGCTGTAACTGCTACTTCTTTTGCTTCTGCATATTGTTTGGCAAACAAGAGATAGATGCTTCCCATCACCGTAATTGTATTTACCATAGATCCCACAAATCCGGTAATCGCCAATGATGCAATCTGATTCAACTTCATCTTCTTAAGCAAAATCCAAAACCAGCCTGCCACAACTCCAATAAGAACGCGGCAACCAACGGAAATCCAGATTGCCTTTATGGCACCTAGTATGCCTGTGGTACTCATAAATGGAGAAAATGCAAAGGATAATAGAGTCGGCGCCATGGTATTGCTAATCAGGGAACACATTCCAAACACAAAACCTAGAATAGCTCCCGCTGTCGGCCCCAATAATATGGCTCCGATAATCACCGGTATATGCACAGTGGTTGCCTTCACAATAGGTAGCTGAATCATACCCAGTGGCGTATTCGCCAGCACAACTACAATTGCAGCCATAAGTGCAACACTGACCATCCAACTTGTGTCATGTTTTTTTGCTTTCATGTCCCCCTCCTTCTAAACTGTCAATTTTAGCCATTATACACCTGGTTTTTAAAAATCACAAGAGATGTTTCACTTTTTCCTTATTTTATGATAGAATAACTTAAACTTCAAAAAAAGGATGGAAAAAATAATGTTAAAAGGAAAGACCGTTCTCTTAGGCGTAACAGGAAGCATTGCCGCATATAAGATTGCAAGTCTAGCAAGTATGCTTGTAAAGCTTCACTGCAATGTTCACGTCATCATGACAAAGAATGCAACTAATTTTATAAACCCAATCACATTCGAAACATTAACCAATAACCGCTGTATTGTGGATACATTTGACCGCAATTTTCAATATAACGTGGAGCACATTTCTCTTGCCAAACAGGCTGACGTAGTGATGATTGCTCCTGCATCTGCAAATGTGATTGCAAAGCTCTCTCACGGATTGGCAGATGATATGCTGACAACCACAGTACTTGCTTGTACTTGCAAGAAGATTGTTTCACCGGCCATGAATACACAGATGTACAACAATCCAATCACTCAGGACAACCTAAAAACACTCGCAAACTATGGCTTTGAGGTAATTGAGCCTGCCAACGGTTTTCTTGCCTGTGGTGATGAAGGCGCTGGGAAGATGCCGGAGCCGGAAGTATTGTTGGATTATATTTTGAAAGAGATTGCTTGTGAAAAAGATATGGCTGGTATGAATGTACTGATTACTGCCGGCCCAACTCAGGAATCCTCGGATCCGGTCCGTTACATTACCAACCACTCTACCGGAAAAATGGGCTACGCCCTCGCAAACTGCGCAATGCTCCGCGGCGCCAAAGTAACATTGGTAACCGGGCCAACCAATCTGAAAAGACCTCCATTTGTGAATGTTGTGGAGATTAAAAACGCCCAAGAAATGTTTGATGCAGTTACCTCCCGTGCTGATGAACAAGACGTGATTATCAAGGCTGCGGCCGTTGCCGACTACACTCCAGCTGTGGTTAGTGATGAAAAAGTCAAAAAAGCTGACGGGGAATTGAAAATAGATCTGAAACGCACACAGGACATCTTAAAACACCTTGGAGAGCATAAAAAAGCAAACCAATTTTTGTGTGGTTTTTCTATGGAAACTCAGGATATGCTGGAGAATTCTCGTGCGAAACTAGCAAAGAAGAATCTGGATATGATTGTTGCCAATAACCTGAAAGTGGCCGGTGCCGGATTTGGTACCGATACCAACGTAGTTACAATCATTACAAAAGACAGTGAACTTCAATTAGACATCATGAGCAAGACTGATGTTGCGAACCGTATTTTAGATGAAATTATGAATCGAAAATAGTCATAAAAAAACACTCTTACTTTTTCGGTAAGAGTGTTTTTACGTCTCATATCATATTCTTATGCGAATACACTTAAATTCAAAACAATCGCAAGAATGATAAATAATACTGCTGCAATTCTAGTTACAAGTACGATTTTACCTTCTTTAGAGCGAGACTTGTTTTGTGCCCAGAATGTATCTGCTCCGCCGCTGATTGCACCAAGACCTGCTGACTTTCCTTCCTGAAGTAATACAAGTGCCGTTAAAACGATACAATCTATAACAAATAAAATTGTAAGAACGATTTTTAAAATTTCCATAATTTACACCTCCTGAGTATACAACACATGTATTTTATCACAAGTGGTTCTACTCCGCAAGTGTTTCTTTTGGGATTTTTTCTTCTATACGAAGGAGTTGATTATATTTTGCCACACGTTCAGAACGGCAAGGTGCTCCCGTCTTAATCTGGCCAGACCGAAATGCCACAGCAATGTCCGCAATGATGCTGTCCTCTGTTTCCCCGGAACGATGGGATATGATAGTTCGGTATCCTGCTTCCTTTGCTAGTTCAATGGCTTCAAATGCTTCTGTCAATGTTCCAATCTGGTTCACCTTCACAAGAATCGCATTTGCCGCCTTCCTGTCAATTCCCTTCTGTAAGCGTTCCTTGTTGGTAACAAACAGGTCGTCCCCCACCAATTGAACTTTATTTCCAAGACAGTTGGTTATCATCTCCCAGCCTTCCCAGTCTTCCTCATCCAATGGGTCCTCAATGGAAACAATCGGGAACTCTTGAATTAGCTCTTTATAGTATTCTATCATATCAAAAATGGAACGTACCACGTTGGAGCCGCTCATTTTTCCTTCACCTTCGAAAATATACCTTTTCTCGCTCTTATCATACAGTTCTGTGGCTGCCACATCCAACGCAATTGCAACATCCTGCCCCGGCTTGTAACCGGCTTTTTGGATTGCTTCTACGATAATACGCAACACACTTTTTGCGTCAGGCAAATCCGGTGCGAATCCACCTTCATCTCCAACCCCAGTACTCATTCCCTTTTCTTTTAAAATGCCTTTTAATGTGTGGTAAATCTCGGCTCCCATTCGAAGTCCTTCTCGGAAGCAACATGCTCCCACCGGCATAATCATAAACTCCTGAAAGTCCACCGTATTGTCTGCATGTTTGCCACCATTTAAAATATTCATCATAGGAACCGGCATCTTCCCTGCGGCCACACCTCCGAAATATCGATACAAAGGAATTCCCAAAGCATCTGCCGCTGCTCTTGCCACAGCCATAGATACGCCCAAAATGGCATTTGCACCTAATCTGGACTTTTCCTTTGTGCCGTCCATATGAATCATACACTCATCTATCCCTCTTTGATCAAAAACATCCATTCCCAGAAGGGCCGGTGCAATCAGATTATTCACATGCTCTACTGCGGTCTCCACTCCCAAGCCGCCATATCGCTCTGCTCCGTCACGTAATTCCACTGCCTCGAATTGTCCTGTCGATGCACCTGATGGAACGCTCACCCGTCCCCATGCATTTTCACCTGCCAGTACTTCCACTTCTATAGTCGGATTCCCTCTGGAATCTAAGATTTCTCTTGCGTATATATCGGTAATTGGCAATGCTTGATACATACTTTTTCCTCCTTTTCCTAATCTAGTATGTGTCACTTCCTTATTGAATATGTCCTTTTTCACATTAAAAATGAGGATGCAATTCATGCATCCTCATATGTTTTTTCTTATTCTACAATTAATCCTTCTTGGCGAATCACATCGATTACTCCATCCACATACTTCGCACAAAGTTCATCTGTTGCTGCTTCTACCATAACACGAATCACTGGTTCTGTACCACTTTCACGAACCAAGATACGTCCGTCTTCCCCAAGTTCTTTTGCTACATTGTCAACTGCTGCAATCACTGCCGGATTCTCT
>JAZRON010000082.1:0-51401 GCA_045648725.1 Faecalimonas sp. | reverse complement strand
TAACATATAGAAATCGCTGTTGGATTTGATTTGTCTGGTGTTTTCCGTATCCACCTTTCTCAGTTCCTCCTGCATTAGACTCGCAGCCCCTTTGCTTACTTCAGAACCAGCATAGTAGAAAACTTGTGCTCCTTTTACACTAGAATCGGAATAACTGTTTTGGTGGATACTCACCGTAATTGCCGGCTTTATCTCATTAATCAGCGCCACCCGCTTCTTCATGTCTTCCAGCTTTGTATCCTCCATTACATCATCATCTCTAGTCATAATTACTTTGATCCCATTTTTCTCCAAGTGAGTTTTGACCCTCTGTGCAATTTGCAGATTGATATCTTTTTCTAATGCATCGTTGACTCCTACTTTTCCCGGGTCGTGTCCTCCGTGCCCTGCATCAATGATAACAATGTCTTTTCCTGCCTGTACATTTTCGCTAGTTACCAATTGGCTTAACTTTCTGCTTACAATAATCATTCCAAGGAGCAACAAAAGTGTCATGCATAATTCTATTTTACGCCGCAACATAGATACCTCTTTATTCCTGTTTATATGAGATATATGAAAAAGAAGGGCTGATTATTCAGCCCTTCTCCGTAAATCTAATTTACATATTTCAAAATAAGGTCCCATGTACCCGACTTTTCAAATCCTAATCTCCACGCAGCATTTCCTGCTAAGTCATATTGTTTCATCAATTTCAACTTTTCTTCTAATGCTGCATGATCTTCTAGCCAGATTTTATATGTGGCTCCATCCGCTTCCCACTGTGCATAGTTTTGTCCCGTTGCCTCATCCACAACAATTTCTGCACCTGCACTTGCAATCACTTGCTCTGCTTTGCTCATACCATAGACTGCGCTGGTCACCTTTACCGGATAATTTGCTGCCTCCGTTCCTTCCTCCGCAGCAAGCTCCCCTTCTGTCTTCGGCACCTCTTTCCACAATCTAGTGTAGAAAGGTACAGCGTTGATGGTCTTTTCCTTTGGAACCACCTTTAAGGTTTCTTCAATTCCTGATTTTACATACTCAAGCGACGCTACAGGACCACTTTCATACGAGCCGCTATAATGCTCATCGTATCCCATAATAATCACATAGTCTGCTACAATACCCTGTTCTTTCAAATTGTAATGGGCATTGTATCCTTTTGGAACATAGTTGTCCACAGATAAAATAATCTCATTTTGTCTGCACTTCAAAGCCAGCTCGCGAATAAACTGTATATAATGCTCTCCACATTCTGCTGAAATCTTTTCAAAATCCACGTTAATACCATCAATTCCAGTCTTTAATGCTTCTGCAATTAATTGATTAATCAGATTTTCGCGACTTGATGTACGGCTCAATAATTCATAGGACTCTTCATAAGAATTAATTCCACCGTCAAAATCTCTTACCAGTGCCCATACCTCAATATTGGATTGATGAGCATAATTCACATACTGTGAACTGGCCAGTGAATTCAAATTCCCTTTTGTATCGGCTACTGTGAACCATGTCGGCGAAAGAGTTGTAATCCCTTTCGTATCGGCAATCATGGACAGCACGCTATTGTTTGCTGTACGATTGGTTACCACATGCCATGCCAAATTAATTGTGTAGTCTTTCGAAATATTAGGATATACCTGCTCTTCAAATGGTCTTGAAATAGATGTGGCTTTTTCAGTCTTCAAACAGCTCGTCTTAACATATCCAATATACCCATCTTTTGTACGAATCTTCTTCCAATTATCTTCATCTTCGACAACTGTCACTTCATCCTTTTTCAGGACTCCTGTTAAAATCGGGCTTTTCACTCCGCCACGATATCTTACCTGTGTATCTCGTTTTATTGTAGCCACTGTCGTTTCTCCCCAGTCACTTACAATCATAACTCGATTTGGCTCAGTATAAGTTTGGAAATCAAGATTGGTATATTCCTGTATAAAATCAAGTGAAATATACGCCGTACTTCCTTCCATTTTTAGAATGACATAGTCTACACTCTTTTTATCTTTCTGAAGCGTATACTGCGTGCTTCCTACTTCTGCTGTAATTGTTCCTTCCGGTAATGTGTACAACAAAATATTTTCATTATAATCTACATAGAATCGTCCATTCAAATAATCCCGTACAACGGAATATTCAACATAGGCCCTTCCGTCCAATAGAATTCCTTTTGCACCAAGCACTTCATTATCCACAATAACAGCAAGTTGATTCTCTGCTTCTATTCCATAATATTCTTTCAAATCCGCTTTTTCTTTTGATGGACCATACTTTTTAATCAAAAATGCTCCTCCAATAACAGCTGCTACTATAATAATAAAAAGAAATACTTTCACTGCCAAATTTCTTTTTCTACGTCTTTTAGACTGAACTCTTCTACGACTTCGATTTTGATTAGAATGTTCTCCCATAACACACCTCCTGCTAGACTTTATTATAACAACATTTTTCACACTCGTCATTAACTATTTCGACAATTTTCACAATCTTAAAGAATAATTCATTATCTAGGCTGAGGGGTAGTGTCTATAAAACTAACTGTTCTTAATATTGTGAAACGACAACTCTCTCACGTGACCTTTCTCATCCCAGACATAATCTCTCATATATGCCTGATCCTCTTTTACCATATGAGCCGTGACGATTTGCAATGGGCTTGCAGGATAATTATTTAACCGCATACTGACTCCCGAACGCTCATACATTTCTAACTCCGCAAAAAATTTTTTAAATTTTTCCTGTGCCATCTGATCTCCTCCTAACCAGGTAACTTCAAACCAACAATTCAAATTCCTTGAGGCTTGTGATATATTATCGAATTATTGGCACTCACAAGAAGATAGGTTTTTTGTTGTGTAATTTCTGGATGTTCTGATTCGATATAAATCCATTGAAACGTTTTTTGATTGGTAAATGAATCTCTTCACTTACTTAGACAAATTCCTTATCGGTCTTTAAGAAACGAAAAATTACATTGAGAATAATTTAAATCTTAGATAATATGTCCCTCCTCACTTAAAATAGATTAGTTACCTGACATACTATCTTCTTGTATTTAAATTATAAACATCTTTTTCGACACTTTGCAAGTTGGTTTTTGTTCATAACTCTATATTTTTTCAACCTCTTGAATTTTCTGAAAAAAATTCACTTTTCCACATTTTATCCACTCTTTATCCACATTATATATGAGGTTTTCCACCAAGTTATCCACATTTTTTCTTTACATATTTTCTGTTTTTGTTTATACTAATACAAATAAAAGATATATTATAGATAGGAAGTGATGAAATGAAGATTGAAAAATTAAATGACAATCAAATACGCTGTACTCTCACTCGTGCTGATTTAGCTGATCGTCAACTAAAACTCAGCGAATTAGTATGTGGTTCTGAAAAAGCAAAATCACTTTTCCAAGATATGATGCAACAAGCCGCTTCTGAATTTGGTTTCGAAGCAGAAGATATGCCTCTTATGATTGAGGCCGTTCCTGCATCCTCAGATTCTATCGTCCTTATTATTACCAAAGTAGACGATCCTGAAGAACTTGATTCCAAATTTTCAAAATTTGGTTCCTCCTTAAGCGATATGGAGACCCGAAAGCGTAATGTACTAGATAAATTAGAAGGTGCTGAAGATATACTGGACTTACTTCAAAAAGTAAAGGAAGCCGTGTCTTCACCTCCAAAAAAAATTGCTGCTAAGCAAGAGGAGGATAACACCTCCCGCATTCGTCTATTTTCATTTGCAAATTTAGATAGTGTTATTCATGCATGCCATCTGATGAATTCAATGTATCATGGAGCCAATACACTATATAAAGATGTGGAAGACGGCGCTTACGTGCTGGTTCTTACACAATCAGAACACTCAGCAAATGAATTTCATAAGATTTGCAATATGCTTTCTGAATACGGTTCTGCTGAAAAAGCATCTGGTGCAGTACTTGCCTTCTTGGAAGAACACTGTGAAGTGATTGTGGCAGGAGAAGCTGTTCAACAATTGGGAAATATTTAAAAAACAAAAAAGAATCTCGCAATGAGATTCTTTTTTATGCGTTAAGAAATGCATTAATCTTTTCAACTAATAAATCTGCATCAAGACCATGTACCATGGCAGCCTCTTCTAGAGTCTCTGCTTGAGCTGATGGACATCCCAAACAATGCATTCCAACTTCCATTAAGATTGGAGCTACTGTTGGCGCCACTACCAAAAGTGATCCAATTGTCATGTCTTTTGTTACATTCACAGCCATATACGACTCCTCCTTTTGTTTTTCGCTTTATCATTATAATACCAATAACGAAATTTAGCAACACTTCTTTAGTGAAATTCCAGCACAGCCATGCCGGCTAAAATTTTCAGAATTGTTGCACTATTTCATCAGAATTTTGACTACTCAGAAGTCAAGTTTTTTCTCGTTTTTTTTCGACAAAAATACATTTTTATTATTTATCCACAAAACGCCTGTTCTTTTTTTTACAAAAAACAATCCACACTTTCCACCTGATTTTATGTGGATAATGTGGATAACTCTGTGTAAAACTCGGTTTTATCACGTTTTTTAAGTTTTTTTATGTGGATAACTTTCTTTTTGGCTTTTTACACCTTTAGACAAAAAATACCATTTTTGTACAAATTGTACAAAAGAGAGTTCTCACCGGAACTCTCTTATTTTTAGAACATTCTTCGAATTGTAATAATCTTTGCGTATCTTGCATTAGAGAAACCGATTCCATGACTCTCATCGATAGCGTTAATAATCTTTCCATCTCCGGCATAGATTCCTACATGACCCGGATAACAAATTACATCTCCCGGCATAATCTCACTATAACTTACTTCGTAACCGGCATTTCTCATATAGTAAGAAGTTCTAGGCATTGAAATTCCAAAATAAGCATAGACACCTCTTACAAATCCGGAACAATCTGTTCCTCGTGTTAAGCTAGTACCTCCATATACATATGGATTTCCAAGGAACTGTTTTGCATATTCTATAACTGCTTGTCCCTTTGTTTCTAATTCAGCCTGTCTCGCTACTGCTTCTGCTGCAATTCTTGCTTGCTCCTCTTCAATTCGCTTTGCTTCCTCTGCTGCAATCCTTGCCGCTTCTTCTTCTATTGTCTCTCCACAAGAAAAACTGCTTTCGATTGATTCCTTATCTAATGTTGTAAGGTCTGTATCCGGATATTTTGCTCCCAATATCTCTTTCCCTTTTTGAATAGCTTCTTTTCCGGTGACGATATATTCTGTTTTAATATATCCCACAAGATTTCCCGATACTATTTTTGTCCAATCATTTTCTCTTTCTTCTATTATAATGGTGCTATCTGTATAAACCTTGCCAACACAAGTACTTGTTTCCTCTGCTGCTTCATTTACAGGCAAATATCCTGCCTCTCCGACTTTTACAAATACCTTTTTCAAAAGAATATCATTTAATTTGATCTCAGCGCCGCTTTCAATCTTTAATGTCTTCTCTATATTAGTAGTATCACTCATCTCTGCAACTGCGTTGAGTAATGCTTTATCATCTAATTGACTTTCTTTATTCTGTTTTGGCATTGTTAAAATTGATGCTGCCTCTGCTGCCAACGCCTGAGCCGTTGGAACTAAAAGCACACCTGCTATTGCGGCTGCAACAATTCCCTTTTTTATGAATTTAAAATTCATAAATACCTCCGTTACATCTTTTCGAATAAATGTTACATAATTGTTAAATTTGTTACGTTGCCATTTTAACAATGTTTCTATAAGATGTCAACGAATTTATTCTATTTTTTTATTTTTTTCATATTATTTATTGACATAAATACAATTTTAGTCTATTATGATTTTAGTAACTATTATCGTTATTATTTTCTCGAAAGGAGGACTCTATTGGCAGCATTAAAATACAGCAGACAAAGAGAATCTATCAAAGAGTATTTAAATGGCTCTTGTGAACACCCTACTGCCGATACCGTTTATTTACATGTAAAGGAAGAGTATCCTAATATAAGTTTGGGAACTGTTTATCGTAACTTAAACTTATTAGCTGATATAGGAGAAGCAATTAAGATTACGACTCCATACGGTGGTGACCGGTTTGATGGGCGCACTCATCCTCATTATCACTTTTGCTGCACTACTTGTGGCAAGGTTCTGGACCTGGATTTAGAACAGTTACATTGTGTTAATAAGGAAGCAAACAGAAACTTTGATGGTATTATTGAAAGTCACTCCATGATGTTTTATGGTACATGTGGCGATTGTGTTAAAAAATCATAATTATTTTCAAAAAAACAATTGACATATCAGAAAATACATGATAATCTGATATCAGTAATAATTACTATTATTACTTGGCAACAAAAATAATAAAATAAATATAAAAGGAGATTAAAACTATGAAAAAATTTGTATGTTCAGTATGTGGTTATGTACACGAAGGAGATTCAGCACCGGAGAAGTGCCCATTATGTAAACAACCAGCTGAAAAATTCAACGAACAAAAGGGTGAAAGAGAATGGGCTGCAGAGCACATCGTAGGTGTTGCAAAAGGTGTTAGCGAAGACATCATCATGGATCTTAGAGCAAACTTCGAGGGTGAGTGCTCAGAAGTTGGTATGTACCTTGCAATGGCAAGAGTAGCTCACAGAGAAGGATATCCTGAAATCGGTTTATACTGGGAAAAGGCAGCTTGGGAAGAAGCAGAACACGCTGCAAAATTTGCTGAACTTCTTGGCGAAGTTGTAACAGACAGCACAAAGAAAAACCTGGAAATGAGAATTGATGCGGAAAACGGTGCAACAGCAGGTAAATTTGACCTTGCAAAACGTGCAAAAGCACAAAAC
Source organism: Faecalimonas sp. (assembly GCA_045648725.1). GTDB lineage: Bacteria > Bacillota > Clostridia > Lachnospirales > Lachnospiraceae > Faecalimonas. The sequence goes on along the minus strand of JAZRON010000082.1, from coordinate 44,577 downwards.
CTTGACGCTATTCATGATACAGTACACGAAATGGCTCGCGATGAAGCAAGACACGGCAAAGCATTCGAAGGACTTTTAAAGAGATACTTTGCGTAAGCTACAAGCCATGCCAGGATGAAATTTAGAAAACGAAGGAGCGGACGCTGGCGTACGAAACTGCGTTTGCTAAATTTCAGACTGATAGGGCGACAGCCCGACAGCGAGATGGAGTTTACGGAATCGAGCTGCGCATGGCGTAGTTCAAAAACCTTATAACTAACAAGGAGGATATATACTATGTCTAAATACGCAGGAACAAAAACAGAGCAAAATTTAATGGAAGCATTCGCTGGCGAATCACAAGCACGTAACAAATACACTTACTTTGCATCTGTAGCAAAAAAAGCAGGCTTTGAACAAATTGCTGCTCTTTTCCTTGAAACAGCAGACCAAGAAAAAGAACACGCAAAAATGTGGTTTAAAGAGTTTCACGGACTTGGCGACACAGCTCAAAACTTGGCTTGGGCAGCTCAGGGTGAAAATGATGAATGGACAGATATGTACGCTCGTATGGCGAAAGAAGCTGATGAAGAAGGATTCCCAGAATTGGCTGAAAAATTCCGTTATGTAGCAGCTGTTGAAAAATCTCACGAAGAACGTTACAACAGATTGCTCAAACACTTACAAGAAGGAAATACATTCAAAGGGGAATCTCCACTTGGCTGGAAATGCCGCAACTGTGGTTACATCCACTTAGGAGATGAAGCTCCGGAAGTTTGCCCAACATGTGCACATCCAAGAGCTTACTTTGAAAGAAAAGCAGAAAATTATTAAGAAATATACTAAAAAGAATGAGCCTTTGGAAATGATTTTCCAAGGGCTCCCTTTTTACACTTCTCTATTCACTTATTGCTGCAATCAACTTTCCAAGCACCGGTTCAAACGCTGCACCATACCAGTGATTGTCAATCTCTGCCGTTTTCTTGATGCATTCCACTGCATAATCTGCCGCAATCTTTGCCGCCTCAAAAGCATTTTTACCTCTCATGAAGGCTCCCACAAACGCAGATGCGTAGATGTCACCCGTTCCATGACAACTATTTGCTAATTTCTCATGCTCGTAATATAAATATTTTCCTTCCTCAAATACAACCACACCGGTCTTTCCTTCTTCATAAGAAATTCCGGTAAAGATGATATTCTTACATCCCAATGCAGTTAATTTTTGCAAGAGCAAATCAATATACTCTCTATCATAGACTGTTTTATATTCCATTCCAGTAAGAAAACATGCTTCCGTAATATTCGGAATTACATAATCAGCCTTGGCACAAAGACCTTTCATTGCTTCCACAAAATCTGCATCGAAGCCCGGATAAAGTTTGCCGTTATCTGCCATTGCCGGATCAACGATTTTAACCCCCTTATCAGAAGCAGTTGCCTCAAAAATATCTGCTACATAATCAATCTGTTTTGTGCTTCCAAGATAACCTGTGTAAATGGCATCAAAACGAATGCCCTCTTTTACCCAGTGTTCCTTAATACTTGGCATATCCTCTGTCAAATCACGAAAGGTATATCCTGTAAATCCTGCTGTGTGTGTAGAAAGAACTGCTGAAGGCAATACACAAGTTTCCAATCCACATGCAGAAACAATAGGTAGTGCTACTGTAAGGGAACATTGACCCACGCATGAAATATCTTGAATGGTTAATACTTTTTTGTATGACATAAAAATCACTCCTCGTTCAAAATTTGTTTGCGAATTCTGTTACTCATATTTGTTACATTCTATCATAGAGCATTTTGGTATTAATCAAATATCCAAATTTGTATTTTTTTATATGACCAGATTTGGCTTTTCCTACTGTTATACTTCATTTTAATCCTATACTACTTGTCAGATTTTTATATCTCCCTTACATAGCCCTTCTTCGCGCTCGTCGAATGCGATTAATATGACGTTCAAAATCACCACTGTTAATTAATTCAGCTAAAACATATTGCTCAAACACCGGAACCGAGCAGGAATAAAATCCAAGTTTTTCACGAAATTCATCAACCATCTGCTCCGGAAGCACCATGTATCCGATACGAATAGAAGGTGCGATCGTATGGGAAAATGTATTTAGATAAATAACTTTCCCTTTATCTGAAAGCGAAAAAACTGTATCTTCATTTTTCTTGGATACTGTCAACTCTGAGTCATAATTATCCTCGATAATATACCCATTTCTTTTCTCTGCCCAACGCAAATATTCGTGCCTCTTTGATACACTAGCCGTTATCCCGCTTGGAAAACTATGGAACGGCGTAATATGAAGAACCGTCGCATCCGTTTTTTCTAACTCTTTTGACTTTATCCCATCTTGTCCTAATTCCAGCATGTCGCAAATAACACCATTTGCCTCATACACCTTTTGGATTTTATTATAAGAAGGGTTTTCCAATGCAAATTTACGTTCGTTGCCAAGAAACTGTACAATCAAGCTATAAAAATACTCTGCTCCGGATCCTATAATAATCTGCTCCGGAAGGACAGTGATTCCATTACTTCGCGCCAAATAATTAGAAATCGCACTACGAAGTTCAATGCATCCATGATTAGGCGATTTGACTAAAATCTCTTCCCTGTATTCTGCCAATACCTTACGCATGATTTTGGAAAGAACCGAGAATGGAAACTCACATTTTACATCCTGTCTATAACTTATTATTGCTTTTTTTGTAGGATTTTTTTCAAAAGATTGCCCATTGGAAAGAAAATCTTTCTCCTTATAAATCACAAAATAACCACTGCGTTCTCTGGATTCAACGTACCCTTCTTCACAGAGAATGGAATATGTATGCTCTACAGTAATTACGCTGACTTCCGTCTCCTCCGCAAGAAGACGCTTGGATGGCAATTTGCTTCCATATGGCAATATCCCTTTGACGATATCTTCTCGGAGCTGTTCATACAATTGTAAATATGCGAATTTATTATTACCTTCATTAATATGATATCTCATCTGATTATATCCTTCTACTTCTAAACTCTTATTTTTATATTACCAAAATTATTTTATTCTTTTTTTCGAAAATTGTAAACAAAAAACACTTGCGATCTTTGCATAGAAGTTGTAATATCGACATATGCTAAATGTAGTTTTAATTACTACTTATTGTTTTGCTGATATTTTCTAGGGGTGGTTTTATGAATAGTAATAAGAAAAAAATTAAAGATCCGGGAAGTGCAATTACACATTTTATTGGAATGATGATGGCAATTTTTGTAGGTATTCCATTGCTTATAAAGGCCGCAAGTGAGCCAAATGGCATTTACCTTCTTTCAGCAATTATATATATTGTGAGCATGATTTTATTATATGCAGCCAGCACAATGTATCATACATTTGATATTTCCGAGAAGATAAATCGTGTGCTTAAAAAATTCGACCACATGATGATCTCCGTACTGATTGCGGGAACTTATACACCAATTTGCCTGCTTGTACTGGAAAAACCTTTGGGATATTTTCTTCTTGCATTGGTATGGAGTTTTGCTCTGATTGGAATTCTGATTAAAGCTTTTTGGGTGAATTGCCCAAAGTGGTTTTCTTCCGTATTGTATATCGGAATGGGTTGGACTTGTGTACTTGCCTTTACACAGCTTTTAGATGCACTGTCACCTGCTGCTTTTGGATGGCTTCTTGCCGGCGGCGTAATCTATACCATCGGCGGCGTGATTTATGCTTTGAAGCTTCCTATGTTTAATAGTAAGCATAGGCATTTTGGGTCACATGAGATTTTTCACTTGTTTGTGATGAGTGGAAGTGCATGTCATTTTGTTGTGATGTATGTGTTTGTGATGTAAGCAAGAAAAAGAGAGAGCGTTTGTCTTTGAGATTTTTATTTTGCCACATTTGTTTTGTATTTCCAACTGCGTATTTTTATAAATTTGGATTTGGAGATGTTTTGTGCATTTCCCCCAACGTTTGGGCGAGAGTGTAGAAAAATAACAACTTACACAAATTATTATTTTTGGACATACCACAGGTAAATTTAATATATTATGTCCAAAACACAGTCAAAGGATCCTCATAGACGCTAATATTTCATACTAATCTGACTAATTTGGACATTAGAACAGATATATTTGACATTGATATCCAAATAGATGTTAAGGTTGGACATTTGACAAGCATTTATATTTCAAAATGTCCAAACTGGCAATTTTTTATATGTAAAGACATGAAAAATCCATCAAATTCAAAATCATTTGGATATTAGATAGATAAATTATTCTTTTAATGTCCAAAATCACTTTCTGTTTACCACCTTTCGAGAAAGACAAATCTTATTTCAATACGTGTTCGATATGCAAATCCAAATTTAAAAGGACCTACCTCGAGGTCCTTCACCACACCTAATCTCTATGCTTCCATAAATTCCAGTGGATTTACAGGCTGTCCATTTTCTAATATTTGAAAATAGAGATTTGGTCCTTCCACACTATAATACTTTGTTGGTTCACTCAAATATCCAATTACATCACCCTTAGAAATACGATCTCCTTCATGTACACAGATATCTTTTACCTGTCCGTACACTGCTTCGTAACCATTTCCTAAATCCATTGTAATGGTAGTACCTGTCTGTGCACTGGTTTCGATGGATGTCACTTGGCCCTCTGCTGCCGCTAACACTTCCATTCCCACTTCTCCGCCTATCACAATTGCAGGATTATATTTATACTGATCTAATGTGGAGAAATATATGGTCTTGTCCATACTATAACTTAAAACCACATTTCCATCAATTGGCCAGGCTAACACATCATTTGGCGCAAAGTGTAACGCTTGTGGTTCCGATAGTGACGGAGTAATCACCACTTCCGGACTTTCTGTCACAGAAGGCACTTCGATTTCTGCCTGTATGGTGTCAGTATTTGTTGTTTGAGACTGCTCTTCCACATCTTCGTCTTCTGTTTGATTCTTGTTTTCTAATTCTGCTTCTGCAAGCTGTTGTTGCTCCAAATCCGTTTTTTGCTGATATTGGCTAAATGTAATTATTCCCACAATCGCAATCATGGCTACAAAGCATACAACCAGACCCACTGCTGCACTTCTCTCTCTTTTAGAAACATCTTGTTTGTTTTTCATATTTATCACCTCTGGCTTTATTTTTGCCAGAAAATGATACCCTTATTCTGTATTCCATAAAATTTCTGCTACCTCTTTGATTTCTGTTCCTTCAAAAAAATATTGTAAAATTTCTTGATAAGTTTTCCCTTCTTTTGCCATCTCATTTGCAGTATACTGGCTCATACCCAATCCATGTCCCACCCCTCTCGTGACCACGCGGGTTCGCCCTTCAAACTCCTGAAGTTCAAAACAACTGGATGCCAGCTCGTATGTATCACGAAAACTTTCCCCACTACAGGTTTCCTCTCCTACTTGCACTTCTAACACATATCCTGCACTGTCTGTTTTCAAAACTTTTGCACCTGCAATCGGAATAACTTTTGTCTGTAGTTGTGCATCCCCGCCAACATCTTTCGCACAATCCTTTATCTGCAAATATGGATATGCATCATTTTCAAGCACTTCTTGTCCACTTCTGGTTTTTCCATTGGAGAGCTGATGAAATGGAACGAGAGCCAGTTCCTCTCCATACATGACAACTTGTCCTTCTGTCTCCTGCCAAACCTCTTTTAATGTTTGGTACCATGTAGCATCTATATCAGGCCTCCCTAACACTTCTTCATCCAACTCTTTGACCTCACTATATACGGTTGTCCGAACAATCACTGCCTGAGCTTTTAGCAGTTCTTTTTCATAATCGGAAGACACTTCCTTTGCCAATACCCCAATACAGTAATCATCTAGTGCAGAATGCTGTTCTGCTTCAATACTTTCTCCGTTCATAAAAATTGTGATAATATATGGCAATAATATAACAATAATAGCGATTGCGCCTAATTTTTTAAATCTTTGCAACATAAAACAAGCCTCCCATACTGTATTGTATGAGAGGCTCATATATTTTATTACTGTTATTATTTTTTTACTACTACTTTGTCAAGCTTCCAAATATCATCCACATATTCTTGGATAGTTCTGTCAGATGTAAACTTGCCACAAGAAGCAGTTTGTAAAAGTGCCATTTTAGCCCATTTGTCTTGGTCTCTGTAAGCTTCTTCTACACGTTTTTGTGCGTCAGCATAACTTCTGAAATCTTTTAAGATGAAGTAAGTGTCGGCTCTGTCACTGCTGTATGTGTTTAAGAGTGAGTTATATAAATCTCTATATAATTCTCTGTCACCATTTGCATAAGTTCCATCTACAAGCTGGTCAACCACGCGTTTGATATCCCAATCTGAGAAGTAAATGTCAACTGGGTTGTAGCCACCATTATTTTCGTAGTTAATAACTTCATCTGAACTAAGTCCGAAGATAAAGGCATTTTCCATACCAACTTCTTCTACGATCTCTACGTTAGCGCCATCCATTGTACCAAGTGTTGGTGCACCATTTAACATAAACTTCATGTTACCTGTACCAGATGCTTCTTTTGATGCTGTGGAAATCTGTTCGCTGACATCTGCTGCGGCGAAAATCCATTCTGCATTGGATACTCTGTAGTCTTCAATAAATACCACTTTCAACTTGTTATTAATGCTTGCATCGTTGTTAATCACATCCGCAACAGAGTTGATTAACTTGATTGTTTGTTTTGCACGTCTATATCCGGCTGCTGCTTTCGCACCAAAGATAAATGTTCTTGGGTAGAATGACATCTCCGGATGATCTTTGATTTGGTTGTATAAATACATTACGTGTAAAATGTTCAATAACTGACGTTTGTATTCATGCAATCTCTTAACCTGAACGTCAAAGATAGAGTTAGGGTCCACTTCCACACCATTGTGTTCTAAGATATATTTTGCAAGACGAACTTTGTTCTGGTATTTGATTTCCATAAATTCTTTTCTTGCTTTTTTGTCATCTGCAAGTGGTTTTAATTTTGCCATTTGAGAGAGGTCTGTAATCCAGCCATCTCCAATGTGGTCTGTTACCCAGTCAGCAAGAAGTGGGTTACCATGTAACAAGAAACGTCTTTGTGTAATACCGTTTGTCTTGTTATTGAATTTTTCAGGCATCATTTCATAGAAATCACGAAGTTCTTGTTTCTTTAAGATTTCTGTATGAAGAGCCGCAACACCGTTTACAGAATAACCTGCTGCGATTGCAAGGTGAGCCATCTTAACCTGACCATCATATAAAATAGCCATCTTACGAACCTTTTCTTCGTTATTTGGATATTTTTCTTTAATTTCATTTACAAAACGACGGTTGATTTCTTCTACAATTTGGTAAACACGTGGAAGCAATCTCTGGAATAAGTCAATTGGCCATTTTTCAAGAGCTTCTGCCATGATTGTGTGGTTTGTGTAAGCACAAGTTTTTGTTGTAACTTCCCACGCTTCATCCCATTCCAAACCTTCTTCATCCATGAGAAGTGTCATAAGTTCTGCGACAGAAACTGTTGGATGAGTATCATTCATTTGAATTGTTACTTTTTCATAGAATTTTCTGATGTCTGCATCTTCATGTTCTCTCTTATATTTTTCAATTGCTTCCTGTAAACTTGCTGAAACAAAGAAGTATTGTTGTTTCAAACGAAGTTCTTTTCCTGCATAGTGGTTATCGTTTGGATATAATACTTCAACGATTGTTTTTGCAAGGTTTTCTTGTTCAATTGCTTTTTGATATTCTCCACGGTCAAATTTGTCTAAGTGGAACTCTGTAATCGCTTTTGCATCCCAAATACGAAGTGTATTTACGATGTTGTTATTGTAACCAACGATTGGCATATCGTATGGAACCGCAAGAACAGATTCATAATTTTCCTGAATGTAGTTGTATCTTCCTGTTTTTGTGTCGAATTCCGTACGGATCGTTCCACCAAAACGAACTTCTTTTGCATATTCATCACGACGAACTTCAAATGGGTTTCCATCTTTTAACCAATTGTCAGGTGTTTCTACCTGATAACCATCTTGAATCGCCTGTTTGAACATACCGTATTTGTAACGAATTCCACAGCCGTATGCCGCATATCCTAATGAAGCCAATGAATCTAAGAAACAAGCCGCCAGACGTCCAAGACCTCCATTACCAAGAGCTGCATCTGGTTCCTCATCCTCAATTGCATTCAGGTTAATGCCCATTTCATCTAAAGCTTCTCGTACTTCTTTGTATGAAGTTAAGTTGATTAAGCAGTTTCCTAATGCTCTACCCATTAAGAATTCCATTGACATATAATAAACAGTCTTTGGGTCATCCTTTTTATATTGTTCCTGTGTTGCAAGCCAATTATCAATGATTTCGTCTTTTACTGCATAGGCAACTGCTTGAAAGCGTTGTTGCTCTGTTGCTTCCTCGATTGTTTTTCTATACAATCTTTTTACATTATCTTTTACTGCTTGTTGAAATTCCTTTTTGTTAAACTTTTTTTGTGCCATAATATCTCTCCTTATTTTTCAACTCCGAGAGTTACCTTTTCTCCGTTAATGTTCCATTCTTTTGTATAGCCCATTGGTGTTCCTTTGATAACTTCGATTGCTAATACTTCACCGCCGATTTCATCAGCATTCTTTGCAAAAATGCCTTCTGCTTTTTCTGTGCCTTCGTAGTAAACCTTGATTTTGTCTGTCACTTCAAAATCAGCTTCTTTTCTCATTGTCTGGATTTTACTAATAATTTCTCTCACGAATCCTTCTTCTAACAATTCTTCTGTCAGATTTGTATCCAGTACAACCGTAATATTGTTGTCATTCTCAGATACATAACCCTCCATTTGTGTCATGTCGATCAAAAGGTCTTCTTCTAACAAAGTAATTTCCTGACCATTGATGTCTAATTTAAGCATACCCGTGGCCTTAATCTCATCCATTGCTGCATTTCCATCAATAGTATCAAGCGCTGCTTTGATTCCGCCCAAGATTTTACCGAATTTCGGTCCAACGGTTCTCAGTTGCGGTTTAAATGTGTATGAAGTAAATGCACGAACGTCATCAGTAAATTCTAATGTCTTCACATTTAACTCTTCTTCCACGATTTCCTGATAAAATTCTGGCAGAGTTTTTTCTGATTTCACAAACATTTTTCCGATTGGCTGACGGTTCTTGATGTTTGCAGCATTTCTACAAGCACGACCCATTACAACCAACTTTAATACTTCGTCCATGTTTGCTTCTAATTCTTTGTCGATCCATGCTTCATCTGCAACTGGGTAATCACATAAGTGAATACTTTCCGGTGCACTTGCATCAAGACCTCTTACCAAATTCTGATAAATATCTTCTGTCATAAATGGAATCATTGGTGCAGCTACCTTTGCAACTGTCACAAGCGCAGTATAAAGTGTCATATACGCATTAATCTTATCCTGTTCCATTCCTTTTGCCCAGAAACGTTCACGACTTCTTCTGACATACCAGTTACTCATGTCATCCACAAAGTCCTGAAGCGCTCTTGCACTTTCCGGAATTCTGTAATTTTCAAGGTTCTCATCTACCGTCTTAATGAGTGTATTCAGTTTGGACAGTAACCATTTATCCATGACGCTTAATTTATCATATTCTAGCGCATATTTTGTAGCATCGAATTGATCAATTTCCGCATAGAGTACGAAGAATGCATAAGTATTCCACAGAGTACCCATAAATTTGCGTTGTCCTTCCACAACTGCTTTTCCATGGAAACGATTTGGCAACCATGGTGCACTATTAATATAGAAGTACCAACGAATTGCGTCAGCACCATAAGTTTCTAATGCATCAAATGGGTCTACTGCATTTCCTTTTGATTTACTCATCTTCTGACCATTTTCATCTTGAACGTGACCAAGAACGATTACATTCTTATATGGAGCCTCATTGAAAATCAGTGTTGAAATTGGCAATAAGGAATAGAACCATCCACGTGTCTGGTCCACTGCTTCTGAAATAAAGTTTGCAGGGAATTGTTGTTCAAACAACTCCTTATTTTCAAATGGATAGTGGTGTTGTGCAAATGGCATTGCTCCACTGTCAAACCAACAGTCAATAACTTCCGGTACACGATGCATTTCTTTTCCACAGTGTGGACATTTGATTGTCACTGCATCGATAAATGGACGGTGAAGTTCGATTTCATCCGGACAGTTATCTGACATGGATTTCAATTCTTCAATACTTCCAATAGAATGCATATGTCCGCAAGAACATTCCCAGATATTCAGTGGTGTTCCCCAGTAACGGTTACGGCTGATACCCCAGTCTTGAACGTTTTCAAGCCAATCCCCAAAACGTCCCTTTCCGATACTTTCCGGAATCCAGTTAATTGTGTTGTTGTTTCTGATTAAGTCTTCTTTTACATCCGTCATCTTGATAAACCAAGATTCACGAGCATAGTAGATAAGTGGTGTGTCACATCTCCAGCAGTGTGGATAGCTGTGTTCAAAGTTTGGTGCAGCAAATAATAATCCTCTGTCTTCCAAATCTTGAAGTACCATAGGGTCTGCCTTCTTACAGAATGTGCCTGCCCATGGTGTTTCTTCTGTCATCTCGCCCTTTTCATCTACTAATTGAAGGAATGGAAGGTCGTACTTGCGTCCTACCTGAGCATCGTCTTCACCGAATGCAGGTGCAATGTGAACCACTCCGGTACCATCTGTAAGTGTAACGTATGTGTCACATGTCACGTAGTAAGCCTTTTTATTCAACTCTACAAATGGGAATAATGGTTCGTATTCTTTTCCTTCTAAATCTTTTCCAACGTAAGACTCTAATACTTCTACGTCACCTTCTAATACACTTTCTACTAACGCTTCAGCCATGTAGTATGTGTATTCTCCATTTTTCACTTTTACATAAGTTTCATTTGGATTGACACAAAGTGCAACATTAGATGGAAGTGTCCAAGGCGTAGTGGTCCAAGCCAAGATATAAGCATCTTCGCCTTTTACTTTGAATCTTACAATTGCAGAACGTTCCTTTACATCCTTGTAGCCCTGTGCTACTTCGTGGCTTGATAAAGGTGTTCCACAACGTGGGCAGTAAGGTACAATTTTATAACCCTTGTATAAAAGCCCTTTATCCCAGATTTGTTTTAATGCCCACCACTCAGATTCGATGAAATCATTGTGATAAGTTACATATGGATTCTCCATATCTGCCCAGAAACCTACGGTTGCGGAAAAATCTTCCCACATTCCTTTGTATTTCCAAACGCTTTCCTTACAGTGACCGATGAATGGTTCCAAACCGTATTCTTCGATTTGTTCCTTTCCATCCAATCCAAGTAATTTTTCCACTTCAAGCTCTACCGGAAGTCCATGAGTGTCCCATCCTGCTTTTCTTGGTACCATATAGCCTTTCATGGTGCGGTATCTTGGAATCATATCCTTGATAACACGTGTTAATACATGACCAATGTGTGGTTTCCCATTGGCTGTCGGTGGTCCATCGTAAAATGTGTATGTTTCACCCTCTTTACGATTTTCCATACTTTTTTCAAAAATCTGATTATCAGCCCAAAACTTCTCTGTTTTCTTTTCGCGATCTACAAATTTGAGATCTGTTGATACCTTCTGATACATATCTTTTCCTCCTTATTTTCATATGGGGACGTAGTAAAAGTCAATTTGACTACGTCCCAAATTGACTTTAGGGGTGTCCCTTTTTGTAAAAAAAATCTCGCCCTGTAAAAGGACGAGAAAAATCACGTTAACCACCTATTACATCATACCAACATATGAGTTCCTATTAACGGTGGAATGCCGTCAGCGCTTAATTTGGATTTTAAAACTCCAGTTCGGCGACTGCAACTCAGAAGTGATATTCAGATACATTTACTCACACCAGGCTCTCACCGTCCCTGACTCGCTTTTTGCTTTCCATATACCCTACTGTCTTCGTCAACGTTTTTTCGCTATACGTTGATTATTATAAGAAGAAACCCTTGATAAGTCAAGGGTTTCTTTTTATTTCAACTGAATTGTATTTCTTAAAATTTCTTCATCTTCTACACGATTAATCAAATCGATTATCTCTTTCACGGAATCTTGGTCCGGTGTCATTACGTAGACTTCCGTATCCGGCATCGTATATGTATAATTGCTTGTAACGGTACCAGTTGCTACCATAGAAACACGGTTGAAGCGTCCACCTTCCAATATCTGTTTTTTTACCAATTCCTGTACTTCATACTTGGTCAGATTGGTTCTCACATGGTCAGAAACAGAAATTACTGAATAGCAAAGGTCTTTTACCATATCTACTGAAATCGGACCTCTTAGCATTGTCTTCTTTTCTTCCAACCATTCGAAATCTGCTTTCAAATAATAAGAAATCTCTGTCTCACAAAGGTTTCCCAACGCCTTCATAGACGCCTCTACTCCAAAGGTTCCCGCTTCGCTAAGCTTTTCTTTTTGACCATTGGAAACATCCGGAATGGTAACATAGTATTCCTTTGGTATGGTAGTAAGAAGCATCTGCTTCGTTTCCGGATGAATTGTTGCAAGCATATTTACCTTGCTAGCACTATTTCCATCAATATTATTCTCGGCATCTCGGATATAAACGCTAAAGCAATCCTCTGCCACAGAGAAAAACTGTGTACTACCCATCAAATCAATTGGAGTTGTTACTTCCTTCACTTCCTCTTTATACGGCGCCCCTGTTATGTTATCCAACATATAATTCAGGGTTCCCACCAAAGAACCTGCCACCATAAGAAGTACTATAATAAATAGACTAAACAGTTTCCCAAGAATAGCAACTGCCTTTTTCTTCTTTTGGGTAATATATGTAATCCAAAAAAAGATAGCAACAACACCCAATACCAATATAAAATATTTCAATGGGAGTAGCCCAAGTGTAGACAGAACAATTACAAATGCCAGGGATAGAAGACCTTGAAGCATAACGAAAAAACGACCTCTTCTTCTCGCTCTCCGCACTTTTCTATCTTCTTTTCTTTTTGGCTTCTTTTCTGCAGAGACTTTTTTGATATCCGGCGATGATTTCGCTGGGTTATCGGACCCATATTGCTTTTGTACTTCCTCAAATTTATCCTTTTTTTTCATTATATATCCCTCTGTTGTCTATACTGTCGACGTCGCTCCCTACGTCTTTTCTCCAATTGTTTTCTTTTATATGCAACAAAACATACCAGCCCAATCATGGCAACCACAAGCACCGCCATGATTATAAAGATTACTTTTAATAAAACCGGCATGCCTGCTTTTTCTTCCTGCTTTTCTTCCACTTCTTTTATGCCATGAATTTTATTGTAATATTCGTCCGTAATGGTTACTTCCACCACTCCGACTTCTTGTCCTTCATAGGAAAATGTCACCGTTCCGGTTCTGTCACCCAAGTCTTTCGGTTCTGTAAAAACAGATTCCAGACTGTCCACTGTAACTCCAGATGGAAGCATAACATAAGAAGTATCTGCTATCTTCTTTATATTGTCATTTACAATCATCTGCTCTGTGACTGGAACCTTTGAAAAGTTTTCAAATGCATAATCTAGCATTGCTTTTGTATCCACATATGCATTATTTCCACCACCATGAGTTCTCAAAACCACTGCCACCAGATTGGTATCATCCTTTGTTGCAAATGTTACCAATGTAGAAAGCGCTTGGTCTGTATAACCCGTCTTTCCTCCTACGCAATATTCGTAGTATCTGTTATCCCATTCACGAATCATCTTATGGTTTTGATGTACATATCTTTCTTCATTCGTAATGTTGGTTGCAGGAATGATGTGTTGGTAGGTTTTTGTTATCTCCCGAAACTTTTCATACTGAAATACAGCCGAACCGATAAGTGCCATATCCCGTGCCGATGTATAATGTTCCTCATCATGAAGACCATGTGTGTTGGTCCAATTAGAGTTCTCACACCCCAATTCCTTTGTGGCTTCGTTCATCACCTGAAGAAATTTTTCATACCCGCCTTCCATATGGGCACCAATTCCATGGGATACTTCATTTGCCGATGCCAAAAGCATACCGTACAGCGCATCCTCCATAAGAAGTTCTTCATCCTCCTTAATACCAATATGCGCATCACCATATTCTAAAAATCCAATGTCATCCCAAGTAAATTTAACAACCTCGTCCAGTTTGTAATTCTGTAACGCGATTAAAGCAGTTGCTATCTTAGTAATACTAGCCGGATAATGCTGGTCATCGATATTTTTCGCATAAAGAATGGCCCCACTATCCATATCCATTACAATTCCCGATTCGCTGTAAATATGTGGTCCCTGTGCCCACCCTTCTAGTCCATTGGAATCAATTGCCAAATTATATACACTATCTACCTCCGTTGCCGGGATTTCAACCACATTGGCTGCATTCACACTCATACAAATGTTACCAGCCAAGAGTGCCGCCCCCAGTACTGCTGAAAGTAGTTTGCTCCTCTTTCTCATAAAAAGTCCTCCAAAAATTACTAATCTATATTATATAACATTTCCCTTTTCCTGACAATGATTCCCATAAGAAAAGCTAACAATTAATATCAATTGCAAATATGTCCATCCAGTGATAATATTAAATCATTAACATAGGAATAATATGCGATTCGAAAGGAGAAGTTACATGGAACAAAAGAAGTTAATTGAGTTTCGCAATATCGTAAAAAGTTTCGATGGACAGGTAATCCTAAAGGGAGTTAACCTTGATATATATGAAAATGAATTTGTGACCTTACTTGGTCCCAGTGGTTGTGGAAAGACCACTCTTCTTCGCATACTTGGAGGATTTCTAGAAGCAGATGAAGGAAAAGTAGTGTTTGATGGAGAAGATATCAGCCACAAACCTCCGTATGAAAGGGAACTGAATACTGTATTTCAGAAATACGCATTATTTCCACACTTAAGTGTGTATGAAAATATTGCTTTCGGATTAAAAATTAAAAAGATGAGCAAGGATGTTATTGACCAAAAGGTAATGAAAATGCTAAAACTTATTGGTTTAGAAGGGTATGAAAATAAAAACACCACCTTGCTTTCCGGTGGCCAACAACAGCGTGTTGCCATTGCAAGAGCCCTTGTAAACGAACCTAAAGTGTTACTTTTGGACGAGCCTTTGGCTGCATTAGATTTAAAACTTCGAAAA
The DNA here is from genome assembly GCA_045648725.1 of Faecalimonas sp. Taxonomy (GTDB): domain Bacteria; phylum Bacillota; class Clostridia; order Lachnospirales; family Lachnospiraceae; genus Faecalimonas. The sequence continues at coordinate 29,436 of JAZRON010000082.1, read as the reverse complement.
GAAATGCAATATGAATTAAAACGAATTCAACAGGAAGTTGGAATTACATTTATCTTTGTTACTCACGACCAGGAGGAAGCCCTTACCATGTCGGATAAAATCGTGGTTATGAAACAAGGGGAAATCCAACAAGTTGGAACTCCGGAAGAGATTTACAACGAACCGGCCAATCGCTATGTTGCCAACTTTATCGGTGAAAGTAATATCATTTCCGGAACTATGTTAGAAGACTATAAAGTTCGCTTTGATGATATCACTTTTGACTGTGTAGACTTTGGATATAAGGCAAATGAAAAGGTAGACGTTGTCATCCGTCCGGAAGACATCGATATCGTAGATGTAAAGGAAGGAAAGATGACTGGCGAAGTCCTCAGCGTCCTCTTCAAAGGTGTACACTATGAGATTATTGTCGAAACAGTACCGGGTACCAGCGTAACTGTAAATATGCGTGTGATTCGCAATCATGATGTGACCAGCGAAAACGGAAAAGAAAAAATCAGTGCCAATGACTTCTTCGTAGACTTAGAAGACATAAAAGATCTGGACGACAAAGAAATCGTTGCTCGTTCCAATGCACAGGCTTGGGATCCGGAGACAGACGAATATATTTCCATTGCTAAAATTGAATATGATTTGCAAGAAGAAATCGGACAATATCCGGTAACATTCTCTACGTCCAATGGCACCAGCATTGAACGAAACATTTTCGTTGTGAATCAACCATTTGTAAAAAACGAAAAGGCAAATGAAGCAATTATGGCTTTCAACTTTTTCAAAACTGTGGATGAGATTACCGAATCACAGGCTTTGGATACTGATTTAAAACTTTGGGCTAATGCACAGGGATGGAAACTGAGTGACGAGGACCAAAGTATAGATATTAGTGTGGATTATGATTTTGACCCAGAAGATGTGAAGGAGGGTATTTACAAGATTACCTTTTGGACAACCGGGCGTGAATTCAAGATTCACACCACAGACTATTCGGAAGTTGGTCAGGAGGTCGGACTGACATTCTTCCCGGAAGATATCCATGTTATGTCAAGGATGATTTTCTAGATGAAGCGTTTTTCAAAACTTGCAATCCCTTATATTGTCTGGGCAGCACTTATGCTGATTCTTCCGATGGCACTTATCGCCATGTATTCTTTTATGGAACATGGGAACAGCATTATTTCCTTCTCCCTGACACTGGAACATTATGTCAAATTTTTTACCGACCCGGATTTTCTATTAATCCTTTGGCGTTCCATTGTGATTGCAATAAAAACAACGATTATCTGCTTATTACTTGGCTATCCGATTGCATATATCATTGCCCGCAGCAGTGAGCGTTCTCAGAACATCCTGGTACTTTGTATCACACTTCCTACCTGGATTAACGCTTTGGTACGTACCTATGCTTGGATTGGACTATTAAGTGAAGGCGGACTGATTCAGCAAATTCTAAAACTCTTGGGTTTTGGCAATGTGGAGCTTCTTTACACAGAAGGAGCGGTACTCCTGGGAATGGTATATAACTTCCTTCCATTTATGATTTTGCAGATTAATACTGCGTTATGCAAAATGGATCATTCCTTATTGGAGGCAAGTGCTGATCTTGGTGCTGCTCCAATGCAGACATTTCGACGAGTTACTTTTCCATTATCTCTCCCTGGAGTGATTAATGGAATTACACTGGTGTTTTTACCTGCAATCAGTTCCTTCTTTATCCCAAAACTATTGGGCGGAGGACAATACTTCTTAATTGGCAATCTGATTGAGAATCAATTTATTACTGTAGGAGAATGGAACTTTGGAAGTGCCATCTCCATGATTATGGCAATCCTTATGATGCTTGCCATGATGGCTGTACGTAAGGTTGAGATTCGAAATCAAGGTGGAAAGGAGGAGTAAATTATTATGAAAAAAGTAAATCGCACTTTTAATAAAGTGTTATTGATTTTAGTAATGATTTTCTTTTATCTTCCTATTATATATATGATTATTTTTTCATTTAACGAAGGAAAATCATTAACCGCCTTTACTGGATTCTCTCTGCGTTGGTATGCTCACATGTTGGAATCCCGAGATATGATGGAAGCTCTGTACACAACCTTTAGTGTGGCTCTTCTTGCAACCGCTGTTTCTACTGTTGTTGGAACAATTGCTGCCATTGGACTTAGCAGTTCCAAAAAAATAGTTCGCAATGTAATGAATCAGGTAAACAATCTTCCACTGATGAATCCGGAGATTGTAACAGCCATTGGTTTTATGCTACTGTTTATTACATTCCAGGTGGAAAAAGGCTATGTAACCATGCTTCTTGCACATATTGCCTTTTGCATTCCGTATGTGATGCTTTCGGTTATGCCTAAGATTCGGTCGCTGGATCCGAACCTTGCCGATGCTGCAATGGATCTGGGAGCAACTCCTTGGCAAGCACTTACAAAGGTGATTGTTCCTCAGATTACGCCGGGTATTTTCTCCGGTGCCCTGATTGCATTCACCATGTCCATTGATGACTTTATTATTTCTTACTTTGTAACCGGTAGCGGCGTTAAAAATTTAAGTATTATGGTATACACTATGAGCAAACGTGTAAACCCAAGTATTAATGCCATCTCTACACTAGTGGTAGTAATTATCACCATTGCATTAGTGGTTATTAACGTAGCTCCCCTTGTTGTGGCAAAACACGAAAGAAAAGAAGAAATCAAAAAACCACGTTTTCTCATTCCTAGCATCGCAGGTGTACTTGTTCTTGCGATCGTAGTCGGTTTGTTAAACTTTAGAAAAGAAAACAACGCCCTGCCTTATGCTGGACAAACTCTTTATGTATACAACTGGGGCGAATACACCGGTGAGAATCTCATTAAAGATTTTGAGGCACGAACCGGAGCAACTGTAGTCATGGAAAACTTTGATTCCAACGAGCAAATGTATATCAAAGTGGCAAATGGTGAAGCCTATGATATTCTCGTTCCAAGTGACTATATGATTCAAAGGATGATGGGCGAAGAGCTTCTCCAAAAACTTGATCCATCAAAAATCACCTGTATGGATGAACTATCTGATGCTGTAAAAGGCCTTCCATATGATCCAAACAACGAGTACTCCGTCCCTTATTTCTGGGGAACGGTAGGAATCGTGTACGATAAAACTAAAGTGGCTATAGAAGATTTAGAAAAAGAAGGATTCAACATCTTCCTAGATACAAAATACGCCGGAGACATCTACCTTTACGATTCCGAACGAGACTCTTTCATGATGGCTCTAAAGGCACTGGGATATTCTATGAACACGGAGGATGAGACGGAACTTCAGAACGCCTACAACTGGCTGGTTCAATGTGTAGAAACCATGAAGCCCGAAATTGTGACAGATGAAATCATTGATAATATGGCACAAGGACGAAAGGCCTTAGGGCTTATTTATTCCGGAGACGCAACCTATGTTATGAGCGAAAATGAAAATATGGGATTCTATTTGCCGGAAGGCGGAACCAATCTATGGTCTGATGCTATGGTAATTCCAGCAAATGCCAAAAACCCTGACTTGGCTCACGAATTTATAAATTTTGTAAGTTCCTACGAAGGTTCCTATGATAATTCTAGTTATGTAGGTTATACTTCTGCAAACCAGGATGTTATGAATGACTTATCCACTAACGGCGGTGATTATGAAGGAATTAATGCATATATACCTCGAACTGGTCACGACGACGATGAAGTGTTTGTTTACAACGAAAATACTCGCAAGATAATCAGTAATCTATGGAGTAAAGTGAAAATTGCAGCAAGTAATGCAAATTAAACTCATATGGGGACACCCCTAAAGTCAATTTGGGACGTAGTCAAATTGAATTTGACTACGTCCCTTTTTTAATTAAGCTTCTTTATCCGTTCCCCAATAGAACAATGCTACTGTTCCCGGACCCGTATGACTTCCAATTGTTGTTCCAATATTGTTAATCTTAACTTTTCCATTTAACTTTGTGAATTTGCTTTCAATCAAATCAGCTACCGCTTTTGCATCTTCATAGCAGGCAGAATGGCTCATATAACATTTTCCGTTATAATCTAATCCGTTTTCAGCTTTTTCTTCCATTTTCTTTACAATTGCTTCGATAACTTTACGTTTTGTTCTGACCTTTTGGCGTGCAATTAATTTCCCTTCCGAATCCACATTCAACATTGGACATATATTAAGTACGCCTGCCACAAAACCTGAAGTTTTTGATACTCTTCCACCTTTGATAAAGAAGGTAAGATCAGATGTGAAGAACCATGCAAGACAATGATGCTTGTTTTCCTCTACCCACTCGTATAATTCATCTATAGACATTCCTTCATCTCGAAGGTCTGCGAGTTTATCCACCAATAGCCCAAATCCGGAAGATGCTGTTAAGGAATCTACCACATAGATTTTTCTATCTGGATACTTCTCCTGCAACATTTCTTTTGCAATATTTGCAGAGTTGAAAGAACCTGAAATTCCGGAAGACAGACTTACATGTAAAATATCTTTTCCCTCTTTTAAAAATGGTTCAAAGTATTCCTCATACTCAGCCGCATTTACCTGTGATGTCTTCGTATCTGCACCCTCCTGCATCGCACGATAAAAATCCTCGAATGCAACCGATTCTCCCAAATCATCCTTGTATTCTTTTCCATCTAATTCATAGTGAAAGCATATATATTGAATATCTCTTTCTTCAAAATGTTCTTTTGATAAATCTGCTGTAGAACAACAACTCAAAACATAATTACTCATAATACCAATCTCCTCTATTCTCTTTCATTTCCCCAAAAGAAAAGTCCTATCGTTCCCGGTCCAGAATGTGCTCCGATTACCGTCCCGATATTATTAATTATAACCTCACCTTTTATATTTGAAAAGTGTCTTTTTATGACTCTAGCTACTTCTTTGGCATCTTCCAAACATCCAGAATGGCAAATGTAGCATTTTCCACTATACTTCTCGCCTTCGTACGCATCCGTTTTCATCTGTTTGACCAACGCTTCCGTTGCCTTTTTCTTTCCCCGCACCTTATAGCGTGGAACCATCTTCCCTTCGCGATCCACATTTATCATAGGACAAATATTTAGAATAGTACCCACGATACCTGTCGCCTTTGAGATTCTGCCACCCTTTATAAAAAAAGTAAGGTCTGTGGAAAATAACCAATGATGTATCTTTAATCTGTTTTGAATAATCCATTCCTGTATTTCATCCATGGTTTTTCCTTCATCACGTAAATCTGCCACTTCATCTATAAGCAACCCACTCCCCGAAGAACCACCTAATGAGTCCACAATATAAATCTTTCTCTCCGGATATTTCTCCTGTAGATTTTGCTTTGCAATATTAGCCGAATTATATGCACCCGAAACTCCTGAAGATATAGTCACATGTAAAATGTCCTTGCCTTCTTTTAAAAACTCTTCAAAATATTCCTCATATTCCATAGCATTTATCTGAGACGTCTTGGTCTCGGAGCCCTGCTTCATTGCTTGATACAAATCATCAAAGGATATCGATTCGCCAAAATTATCCTTGTATTCCTTTCCGTCTAATTCAAAATGAAAACAAATATAATGAATGTTTCGCGACTCCAAATGTTCTTTTGATAAATCTACTGTAGAACAACAACTAATAATATAATCTTCCACTGTTCGCCTCCAATGTTTCGAAAAACTTTATATGTAGTTTTCATTACTACATTATATATGTTGAATAGCTATTTGTCTACAAGAAAATAAAAAAGATGCACAAACATTTTTAGTTGTGCATCTTTTTGCTTAATTATTTCCTATTTTCATTTTCTTAGCTTCATCTAACTTTGTTTGTCGACGATTAATTACTTCATCTGAAACAGGTTTAATATCTCCGGCTGCAGTAAGTGCCATCTTCGTCATCAGTGGTCCTACCACTTCATAAATCAACACCGCAAACAAAGTTATATTGCGAATAAGATTTCCCTGTTCTCCAAGCTGCATTGCTGTAGTACACATTCCAAGCGCAACCCCTGCCTGTGGAAAAAGAGTGATACCAAGATACTTACAAATTTGTGGCTCACATTTGGTTGCCTTTGCACTTGCAAATGTTCCAAAATATTTTCCTAGACAACGGAAAACAATATATACCAAACCGATTCCAACAATCGCAACATCTGCAAATACACTAAGCTCCAACTCTGCACCACTGATTACAAAGAACAATGCAAAAAGTGGCGAAGTCCATTTATCTGTCTTTTCCATTAAATCATGTGATAAAGGACAAATATTACAAAAGACCGTTCCAAGCATCATACACACTAACAACGAGGAAAAACTAATGTGTATCGGTCCAAGTTCAAACTTTATCATGGATAATGCAACGGTTAAAAACACAAATGCAATGGTCATGTTTAAACGATTTGTGTTCGAGTTAAATAATTTCTCTAATTGGGTCAAAAGCCACCCCATCACAGCTCCCAAAAGCAACGAACAGATAATCTCAATCAGTGGATTCAAAAGAATTGAAACAATATCCACCGTTCCGCTTACAAGAGTTTTTGCAACACCAAAGCAAACAGCAAATACAATCAAACCAACTGCATCATCCAACGCAACGATTGGAAGCAAAAGGTTTGTCAAAGGCCCCTTAGCTTTATACTGTCTTACAACCATAAGTGTGGCAGCCGGTGCCGTGGCTGTCGCAATGGCGCCAAGGGTAAGTGTTTGGGCCAAAGTCAATTTATCAGGCATCATCATATGAATCGCCAGCAACGCCAAATCTACAAACAATGTTGCTACAAGGGCTTGAAAAATACCTATTACAAGTGCTTGCTTTCCAGTATGCTTCAAATCCTCTAATCTGAACTCATTTCCAATGGAAAACGCAATAAATCCCAAAGCAACCTGTGACACTGCTGCCAAATGTTCCATGCTTTCCATAGAGTTAAATCCTAGGCCTTCAATTCCTAAAGCACCTATACAGTAAGGTCCAATTAGTACACCTGCGATCAGATATGCCGTTACAGCCGGTAAGTTGAACGGTTTAAATAGTCTGGTCATGAGCAGTCCTGCTAAAAGGGCAATCGATACAGATAATAACGTATTCATAATTTTCTCTCACTTTCCTATATTCTTAAAACCAAACAAGAGTATACTCCTCTGTTTTTCAAAAATCAACACACAAAATACACAATTTTCTGTTATAATATGACTTATAATGTAACAAGGAGAACAATACAATGAAAAAAGAAAACAAAAAACTGGCTCAACAACGCCGCGCAGAAGAGCGCAAAAAACAAGCAAGAAAGAATATTATAACAAAAGTATGTAAAATAGGAATTCCAAGCTTATTACTTATTGCACTGATTGTAATTTGTATTGCCAATCCATTTGCCAAATCTGATAGCAGTACAAACACGGAGGATACAGCTACTGAGAGCACCAATACAAACGATGCAACCTCAGTGGACACAACTCTCTCTACAGATGCAACTCTTACAGTAGAAAATGGCGATACCGTCAACATTGATTATGTGGGCTCTATTGACGGAGTGGAATTTGCCGGTGGAAATACCAATGGCGCAGGCGCCGACTTGGTAATCGGTTCCGGAACCTATATTGACGACTTTGAAGAGCAACTTATTGGCGCACATCCGGGTGATGAAGTGGAAGTAAACGTTACCTTCCCTGAAAACTATGGCAATGAGGAGTTAAATGGAAAGGATGCATTATTTAAAGTTGTTGTAAATGGAATCTATAAATAATCATACATAAAATAAGTCTACGGAGTTTTTCCATAGACTTATTTTTTTGTCGAAATTTGTTGTTTTTTGATGACAAAGATTTATAATAATTATAACAGGATGTAAATATCCAATTAGATTATAAGGAATTTGTCAAATATGGAACAATTAAAAAAGAAGAAAAAAATATTTATCATAGTAGCTATCGTGCTTATCTGTATGCTTGCTATGACCTTTATTGTATTAAGCAAAAATAAATATTACTTAGAATTAAACATATCGAAGGAAACCGTTACTCTAGAATACGGCGTGGATAAAATGCCGGAAGTAACCGCCCTTTGTAAGGGAACTCTCCTTTGTAAAAATGGTATTCCTGTTGAGACCACTACCATCGGTACTGTACATCTGGATAAATTAGGAACATACAGAGTAACTTACTCTGCAAAATATAAAAAAATTTCACTAAAAGAAGTAAGAACCTTTATCGTCCAAGACACACTTGCTCCGGAAATCCAATTGGTTTCTAGTCCAGAACACTATACAAGTCCTGTGGGCTCCTATGAGGAAGAGGGCTATCAAGCAATTGACAATTACGATGGGGATGTCACAGACCAAGTTATTCGGGAAGAAAAAGATGGCATTGTCACTTATACTGTTACCGATTCCTCCGGAAATATTGCTACGAAAGAACGTAAGATTATTTATAAGGATGTCATTCCACCAACTATCACCCTGACAGGTGGCGAAACCTATCACTTTAATGCAGGCAAGACCTTTACAGATCCGGGATTTACTGCTACAGATGAGGTGGATGGTGATATTACTTCCAAGGTAACCGTGGAAGGTAGCGTGGACGGAATGACTTACGGAACTTACACTCTCTCCTATCATGTGGAAGATTCCTCCGGTAATGTATGTGATGTGGTTAGAACTGTAAAGGTAGGAGATTTTGTTGCGCCGACCATCTCCCTATCTGGCCCGACACATTCTTACGTCCTGGTAGGAACTGCTTATTCCGAACCTGGATATTCAGCCTCTGATAACATAGATGGGGATATTTCTTCCAAAGTAACTATTAGTGGCAACGTGGACACCAGCAAAATGGGAAGAAACAAAATTACTTACACCGTAACTGATGCTGCAGGAAATACTGCAACAGCCTCCCGCTCGGTATTTGTATACGAGAAGCAAGCCGTTGCAAACACCATAAATCCAGGTGATAAGGTTGTATATCTCACCTTTGATGATGGTCCTGGTCCACATACTGCAAGACTTCTGGATATTTTGGATAAATATAATGTAAAGGCAACATTTTTTGTGACAAATCAGTTTCCAGCTTATCAATATATGATTGGAGAAACTTATCGGCGTGGACATACCATTGCATTACATACCTACAGCCACAACTATGCCAATATCTATAGTAGTGAAGATGCCTATTACAATGATTTGACTACTATCAGCGATATTGTGTATGCCCAGACTGGATTTACGCCTACCATTGTTCGTTTTCCAGGTGGAACCAACAATACTGTAAGTCGCAAATATTGTTCCGGCATTATGTCAACTTTAGCAGAGACTCTGTCCTACCACGGATACTTTTACTGTGACTGGAATGTCAGCAGTGCAGATGCAGGCGGTGCAACTACCGCAAGTCAAGTTGCTGCAAATGTAATTGCGGGAATCCAGAGACACTCTGTATCAAATGTATTGCAACATGATATCAAGAAATTCAGTGTAGAGGCAGTTGACGAGATTATCTTCTGGGGATTAGAACATGGATATACATTCCTTCCTATGGACAACACCTCTCCAATGCCACGATTTAGACCGGCAAATTAGTTTATAAAATGAAAGTTAGCCACATAAGAATCATCTTATGTGGCTATTTTAATATCAAGTATGCTTATATGAAATTATTTTTCCGCATCAAGCTTGTCTAACATATCCCATACACCAAGCATGTACATAACACCCAGTGCACGGTCATATAATCCATAACCCGGACGAACGTTACCCGGTTTTTCATCCCAAAGATGGCGACCGTGGTCCGGACGAATATATCCTTCAAATCCACAATCATGGTAAGCTTTTAAGATGTCAAGAATACCTGTATCCCCATCACAATCACGATGGCTTGCTTCAGAGAAATCACCATTTTCAAAATGTTTTACGTTACGGATATGTGCAAACGCAATACGGTCACAATGTTTACGAACGATTGCTGCAACATTATTATTCGGATCTGCATTCAAGCTTCCTGAACAAAGTGTTAAACAGTTGTACTCATCATCGACCATTTTTAAGAAACGATCAATGTTTTCTTCACATGTCAATAAACGAGGAAGTCCAAAGATATCCCACGGAGGATCATCCATGTGGATTGCCATCTTGATGTCGCATTCACGACACGTAGGCATAATTGCCTCCAAGAAATATTTTAAGTTCTCCCATAATTTTTCTTTTGTAACTGGTCTGTATAATTCAAACAATTCGTCTAACTTGGCCATACGTTCCGGTTCCCAACCTGGAAACGTCAAGCCACCTAAATTGTTCAAAATGTAATCTGCCATTTCCTTCGGATCATCATGAATACGACTTGCTTCGTAATAAAGAGCTGTTGAACCATCTCCAACAGGGTGAAACAAATCTGTACGTGTCCAATCAAATACCGGCATAAAATTATAACAGATTACTTTTACTCCGAATTTTGATAGATTCTTGATCGTCTGAATATAATTCTCGATATATTTATCGCGAGTTGGTAGCCCAATCTTAATGTCATCATGTACATTTACAGATTCAACCACATCCATATTAAATCCATATGGTTCTAATTGCTTTTGTACTTCTGCAATTTCTTCTACTTCCCAAACTTCACCAGGCATCTTGTTGTGGAGTGCCCAAACAATGCTGGTAACGCCAGGAATCTGTTTGATATCTGAAAGGCTAATCTTATCGTTGCCTTCTCCATACCATCTCCATCCCATTTGCATTGGCATAAAATGTTCCTCCTTGATAAATATTTGTGGTTCTCTATTAAAAACCACAAACACCTCCAGCAGGAATCGAACCTGCAACTAGCCCTTAGGAGGGGCTTGTTATATCCATTTAACTATGAAGGCTGGTAAACTATTTTATTGCTTCCATTCCGCCCATATATGGTCTTAAGGCTTCTGGAATTCTAATGCTACCATCCTCTTGTAAGTTGTTTTCCAAGAAAGCAATCAACATACGAGGTGGCGCAACTACCGTATTATTTAATGTATGCGCAAAATATTTCTTGCCGTCAGCACCTTTTACACGAATACCCAGTCTTCTTGCCTGTGCATCACCAAGGTTAGAACAGCTTCCAACTTCAAAGTATTTCTTTTGTCTTGGTGACCATGCTTCTACGTCACAAGATTTTACTTTCAAGTCTGCCAAATCGCCTGAGCAACATTCTAATTGACGAACCGGGATATCCAATGAGCGGAATAACTCTACGGTGTATCTCCACATTTTTTCATACCAGTCCATACTGTCTTCCGGTTTACATACAACGATCATTTCTTGTTTTTCAAATTGGTGAATACGATAAACACCACGTTCTTCAATACCATGTGCTCCCTTCTCCTTACGGAAACATGGAGAGTAAGAAGTCAATGTTTGTGGTAATTGTTCCTCCTCCAATAATTGATCAATAAATTTACCAATCATAGAGTGTTCACTTGTACCGATAAGATAAAGATCTTCACCCTCAATTTTGTACATCATGTTTTCCATTTCCGCAAAACTCATAACACCTGTTACAACGTTACTACGAATCATAAAAGGTGGAATACAATAGGTGAAACCTTTGTTAATCATGAAATCACGAGCATAAGAAATCACTGCTGAGTGTAATCTTGCAATATCTCCCATCAGATAATAGAACCCGTTTCCTGCAACTCTTCCTGCAGCATCCAAATCAATACCATTAAATTTGCTCATAATCTCTGTATGATATGGAACGTCCCATTCCGGAACAACTGGCTCCCCGAATCTTTCTACTTCCACATTTTCACTGTCATCTTTTCCAATTGGAACAGATGGGTCAATGATGTTCGGAATTGTCATCATAATAGTTTTGATTTTCTCTTCTACTTCTTTTTCTTCTTTAGAGAGTTCTTCTGTTCTTCCTGCATTTGCCGCTACTTGTCTCTTATATTCTTCTGCTTCTTCCTTCTTGCCTTGTGCCATACAAGCACCAATCATTTTGGAAATTTTATTCTTATCTGCACGAAGTGCCTCTACTTCTTGTTTAATCTCTCTGTTTCGAATATCAAGTGCGATTACCTCATCTACCAACGGTAATTTACTATCTTGAAACTTGTTCTTAATATTTTGTTTTACTACTTCTGGATTTTCTCTCAAAAATCTGATGTCTAACATACTCTGTCCTCCTAATAACTACTTTCTCATATTTCCTAGGTCAAGACCTGCTAATTCCTGATAAATCGCTCTGTCTAAGGATTCTGCTTCTTCCTCTGAAAGTTCAATATAACTCTCACCTTTCACAATTTCCTTAATATAATTGTAGCAGCCTTCTCTACTATGCATGGAATTAATAATGTAACCATTATTGTTTCCATCCAGCAATGTGAGGGCAAAACTTAAGTTGCCTCCCATTTCACTAAAAGCATCATAACGCAAAATACCTACTTTTTGCAAGGTTCCAAGCAAATCTTCTTGTAAATTTCTAATTTCTTGGCGATTTTTCAATGCCATCTTCGTTACTTCATCTAATTCATCAAATCTTTCAAAGATGCTTTCCTCCAATGTCTTGCCATCTTTTCCTTTCATAAAAGATGTATAACTTGCTTTCAGACGAATATATTTCATATTTGCATTTATAACCATAAAAAATAATACTACAATTAGTATGAACATTACAATTAAAATAATTGCAGGGTCCACTCCAATTATTGCCAAAATTTTGCTTTCCATTTATTTTACCCCTTTTGTTTAATTAGTTGTTGGAAACCGACATTAATAAATCGAATATACGTTCTAATTCTCTGCTAGAATAATACTCAATCTCTATTTTTCCCTTTCCCTTTGCCTTTTGGCTAATGCTTACTTTTGTTCCCATCACTGCTTTTATCTTTTCTTCCAGATCTCGATAAATAAAATCATTTTCAATTATTTTTTTCTCTTTTGCAGGTTTGTTCTCTTTTAATAATCGAATTATTTTTTCTACTTCACGAACACTTAGCTTTTCATCAAAAATGCGCATTGCCAGCATATGCTGCTGTTCTTGGTCTTCGATTGCAAGAAGTGCACGAGCATGTCCGGCAGAAATCATCTCATCAATTACCATCTGCTTTACTTTTTGAGACAATTTAATCAAACGCATAGAGTTTGTAACAGCAGTTCTACTTTTAGAAACTCGCTCTGCAACTTCATCCTGTGTTAAGTTAAATTCTGTAAGAAGACGCTCATACGCATATGCTTCTTCAATTGGGTTCAAGTTTTCTCTCTGAATATTTTCAATAAGAGATATTTCTACTGACTCTTGCTTTGTGAAATTTTTAACAATTACAGGAGCCTCTTTTAATCCTGCTAATTTTGCAGCTCTCCAACGTCTCTCACCTGCGATAATTTCATAATAATCATCCTTTTTTTGTACAACCAATGGCTGAATAATTCCGAACTTTTTAATAGAATCTGCCAACTCTAATAGTGCATCTTCTTCAAAATGTTTTCTTGGCTGTTCACGATTTGGCTCGATTTTACTAAGTTTCATCATTTGGTCAGCCGGTACAATCTTTTCTACAACCTTTTCGACTACTTTTTCGATCACCTTCGGTTCTGCACTTGCCTTTTTCTCTGTAGTTTTCTTTTCTACAGATGTCACACTTTTATTTGCAGGAATCAAACTATCCAGTCCTTTTCCTAACCCGCCTCTTTTTGCTGCCATAATTATTCTTCTCCTTTATTTATTACCTCTTCTGCTAATAGCATATAGCTTTCTGCACCTGCAGACTTTGGATCATACAAATTAATTGGCAATCCATGACTTGGTGCTTCCGCAAGACGAATATTTCTAGGTATAATTGTCTTATATATGGTTTGATTTAGGTTATCCTTTACATTTTCTACAACCTGCAAGGATAAATTAGTTCTTGCATCATACATAGTAAATACGACACCCTCTATACCTAAATTCGGATTTAATCGTTCTTTTACTAATTCAATTGTATGAATCAACTGACTCAAACCTTCCAATGCATAATATTCGCATTGAATTGGTACTAAAATAGAATCTGCAGTTGTCATAGCATTAATTGTTAGTGTATTTAATGATGGAGGACAGTCGATAATTACGAAATCGTAGTTATCTCTTACTTTCTCTACCTCATTATGTATGATATATTCTTTATCTTCTACACCAATTAATTCAATTTCTGCAGCAGATAAGTTAATATTTGATGGTATAACATCTAGGTTTTCTAATGCTTCCTTACAGATAACTTGTTCAATCTCAGTTTCTCCAAGAATTAAATCGTAGACAGAATTTTCTACCTCATTTTTATCTATTCCGAGTCCACTCGTCATATTTCCCTGTGGATCCATGTCAATTGCCAACACTTTTTTACCTAATGCAGCCAAACAAGCTGACAAATTGATAGATGTGGTTGTTTTTCCTACACCACCTTTTTGGTTGGCAACAGCTATAATTCTTCCCATAATTAATTACCCCTTTCTACTTTTATGATTATACCACTTTTCTCACATATAATCTACACAATGTTTCACGTGAAACATTATTTTTTTGCAAATTTTAAATATAAAAGGAATGTTTCACGTGAAACATTCCTTTTCTCTAACATATTGGCTCTTTACTTGGCAATCCAGCTTTCCTTGGATATTTTTTGGATGTGTTTTGCAACTTGTAAATCTTCACAAATGACCTCCCAATTTCTGTTCCTGGTAATTGAAATTTCACAACATCCTCAATTTTTCCACCGAGAACATGTACAGCCTTCTTGGATTGTTCTATTTCTTCCTCGATTTCACCAGATTTGTAGGGAACAAACAAACCATCTTTTTTTACATACGGTACACAATATTCGGATAGAGTAGCAAGATTTGCAACAGCTCTCGATACACAAAGGTCAAACTGTTCTCTATAATCACTCTGTTTTGCAAAATCTTCAGCCCGTCCATGAATAGTTTTAATATCATCTAATTCTAATTCTTTTATTACTGTATCTAAAAATTTAATTCTTTTATTTAATGAATCCAATAAAACCACCTTGAGATGTGGGAAGGCTATTTTTAATGGAATACCTGGAAATCCGGCTCCGGTTCCAACATCGATTACTGTTTCCACCTTGCTTATATCGATGGCTTTCACAATAGATAAACTATCCACGAAATGTTTTTCATTTACTTCCTCGTATTCTGTAATTCCGGTTAGATTCATTACTTTATTCCATTCCACAAGAAGCTCGTAGAATTTAACAAACTGTTGCTTTTGCATATCTGTTAAAGTAATGCCCAGTTCATTTAATTTTGATTCAAATATTTTACTCATTGCTAACGTAAAGCCTCCAAGTATACTAGTAATACCGAAATATCAGCCGGAGAAACACCTGAGATACGTGATGCTTGTCCAATAGAGATAGGGCGGTACTGTTTTAATTTTTGAACTGCCTCAATTCGAAGACTTTTTATCTCATCGTAATTGATATTCTCCGGAATTCTTTTTGTCTCCAGCTTCTTAAATTGTTCCACCTGTTTTTGCTGGCGTTTAATATATCCATCATATTTTATATTAATATTTATTTGTTCAATAACTTCCTGAACTAACTTATCCACACTATTTTCAGGGTTATCCACATATTTTGTGCATTTGTCTATGCATTTGTGGATAATATCGCGATTTTTATCTACACTTTCTAATGCTTCGTAACTTAACTCCGGTCTTCGAATCAATTCTGCAAGAGTAGTACCATTATTTAAAGGAGTACTTTCGTATTTTGCTAATACTTCTTGAACTTTTTGATTGGCACCTATATTTGTGTGTTCTAGTCGTTCTACCTCAGATATAATAATCTCTTCCTTATCTAACAACCATTGTAGTCTCTCATCCGAAATTAATCCAACTTTATGTCCAATTCTAGTCAAACGCTGATCTGCGTTATCTTGGCGAAGCAATAATCGATATTCTGCTCTGGAAGTCATCATTCTATAAGGTTCATGACTTTCTTTTGTAACCAAATCGTCAATCAATACACCAATGTAACCTTCCGAACGGTCTATTACAATTTGTTCACGTCCTAAGATTTTTAGTGCGGCATTAATTCCTGCAACAAGCCCTTGTGCTGCAGCTTCTTCATAACCTGAACTTCCATTGAATTGTCCTCCACTATACAGACCTTCAATCTTTTTGAACTCCAAAGTAGGGTAGAGTTGCCTTGCATCAATACAATCATACTCAATTGCATATGCATTTCTCACAATTTTTACATTTTCAAGTCCGGGAACACTGCGATACATCGCATACTGTACATCTTCCGGAAGAGAACTTGACATTCCACCTACATACATTTCATTGGTATCTAATCCTTCCGGCTCTATAAATACCTGATGTTTATTTTTATCTGCAAATTTTACTACTTTATCTTCAATAGAAGGGCAGTAGCGAGGTCCGGTTCCCTCAATCATTCCTGAGAAGAGAGGAGAGCGGTCCAAATTGTTTCGAATAATTTCATGTGTTTTTTCATTTGTATAAGTTAACCAACAAGAAGCTTGTTCAATCTGTACATCTTCCGGATTGGTTGTAAAAGAGAATGGAACTACTTTTTCATCACCAAATTGTTCCTCCATCTTAGAAAAATCAACAGATCTTCTATCGATACGAGCAGGAGTACCTGTTTTAAATCGATACATCTCAATTCCAAGACTTTTCAAAGACTCTGTGAGATAGTTTGCAGCCTGAAGACCATTTGGTCCCGTTGCATTGCTGATTTCTCCATAGATACATCTTGCCTTTAAATAGGTTCCAGTACATAAGATGACTGCCTTACATTTATAAATTGCACCGGAATAAGCTACTACACCTGTAATCTTTCCATTCTCTGTAAGAATGTCTGTAATCTCAGCCTGCTTTATTTCCAAATTTTCCTGATTTTCCAAAACCTTGCGCATGGTTTTCGTATAGTTTGCTTTATCTGCCTGAGCACGAAGAGAATGAACTGCAGGACCTTTAGACTTATTCAGCATTTTAGACTGAATAAATGTCTTATCGATTACCTTTCCCATTTCTCCTCCAAGTGCATCTATTTCTCGCACAAGATGTCCTTTGGAGCTGCCTCCAATATTGGGATTACAAGGCATAAGTGCAATACTATCTACACTTACAGTAAAAACAATGGTTTTTAATCCTAATCTTGCACTTGCAAGCGCGGCTTCACAACCGGCATGTCCGGCACCAATTACCACCACATCATATTCATCATTATTTTCCCATACAGAATTTGCTGAATATTTCATTGACTAAATCTTCTCCTATCGTTTCGCCGGTAATACTTCCCAAAGATTCATATGCATCTAGCAAATCAATAGAGTAGAAGTCCTCCGGCATATTATTTTCAATACTTACATTTACTTTAACCAAACTGTCACAGGCATCTTGTAATGCTGTTTTATGGCGAATATTGGTAATATACACTTCATCATTAAATGAAATTTCACCATGAAAGAACATATCTTTCAATGTATCTTCCAATTCCTTGATACCACTTTCTTCTTTTGCAGAAATGGATAATATCGGTTTCTCAATATATGATTTTATCATATTTTCTGTTACAACAGTATCTAAATCTGATTTATTTAAAAGTACAACAGCCTTTTTATCTTGAATCATGTGAATAATGTTAAAATCATTTTCATCTAATTCGCGAGATGCATCCACCACATATATAACTAAATCAGCTTCATTAGCATATAATTTTGCTTTATCCACACCTATTTTTTCAACTACGTCCTCTGTATCACGAATACCTGCAGTATCCATAATATTTAAACTAATTCCATTTAACTGAATAGCTTCTTCCAAAACATCGCGGGTTGTTCCGGCAATATCTGTTACGATAGCACGATCTTCACCTACCAATACATTCAATAAAGAGGATTTTCCTGCATTTGGTTTTCCTACAATAACTGTTTTGATTCCTTCTTTTATAATTCTTCCGTTGTCAGAACTTTTCAATAGTGCATCAAGTTCTTCCAATAAATTATCCACAGTAATTTTTAGTTTTTCCCCATAACCGTCAACATTGATATGCTCCGGATCATCCAAAGCTGTCTCTATAAATGCTGTGTGATAAATGATTTCTTCACGGATTTCTTTAATCTTTCTCTGAACATTTCCTTTTAACTGGCTCACAGAACTTTTTAAAGCATATTCATTCTTGGAATTAATTACATCGATTACCGCCTCTGCCTGAGATAAATCCAGACGACCATTTAAAAAGGCACGTTTCGTAAATTCTCCCGGCTCAGCAGGTCTGGCTCCAAATTTTATAACCGTTTCCAGAATTCTTTTTACCACATAGACTCCACCATGACAATCAATTTCCACAGTATCTTCTCCGGTAAAACTATGGGGTCCCTTCATAATCATAACAAGAACTTCATCTATTGTTTCATTGTCATCTATAATATATCCATAATGAATAGTATGACTTTTCACTTGTGTCAAATCTTTATTGTTTTTTCCAACATAAATTTTTTTAATAATATCAAAAGCGTCGTCACCACTTATTCTAACAATCCCAATCCCGGAACTTGACATAGCAGTAGCAATAGCAGCAATTGTATCCTTTTTCATGATGATCCTCCAAATAAAAAGAATTTCTTCTTATTTATAATACTACATTATTATACATAACAAAAGCAGCACTTTCAATCGTAAGTGCTGCTTTATATTTTACTTTCTATTCAATGTAACAACAACTCTTCTGTAAGGTTCGTCTCCTTCACTATGTGTAGATACATATTTATCACTTTGAAGAGCAGAATGAATAATTCTTCTTTCGTATGGATTCATTGGTTCCAAAGAAACAGATTTTTTTGTTCTTTTTACTTTATGAGCAATATTCTTTGCTAAGTTTTCCAATGTTTCTTTTCTTCTCTCACGGTAATTTTCTGTATCTAATTTAACACGAACATAATCTTCTTGCATTTTATTTGCTACACGATTTGTTAAATATTGAAGAGAATCTAATGTTTGTCCTCTTTTTCCAATGAGGATTCCCATATTTTCTCCTTCCATATCAATACTTAAAGCACCATCTTCATCAATAGAAGAAGTAAGAGTTACTTCCATACCCATGGTTTTTAATACATCTACTAAGAACTTTTCACAAGCTTCTTTTGTTTCCGGTTGAACCTCTGATAATTTTTCTTCTTTTACAGGAGCTTCTTCCTTCACAGGAGCCTCTTCCTTTACAACAACTTCTTCTTTTATTACAGGCTCTACTTTTTCTTCTTTCTTAGGAGCTTCTGTTTTCTTAACTTCTTTTACTGGTTTTTCTGATTTTTTCCAAGCTTTAATCACTGCCTGTTTTTTACCGATTCCTAAGAAACCTGCACTACCTTCTTCAATTACTTCATATTCAATACCTGTGCTTGCAATACCCAATTGGATGCTTGCTTCAGTAATTGCATCATTCACTGTTTTTGCTGAAACTGTAATACTACTCATGTTACATCCTCCTATTTATTTCTATTATTGAAATCACTAACCATATTTGCTTTTGAAGCTAAACTGCCCGGCTTTGCATTTGGTTTGTATGAATCCACATTATTATTAGAAACTGTTTTTCTAGTATTATCTTCAATATTTCTTGTGCTTCTTTGTGCCATTTGATTTAAAGTCTTAGATTCTACTTCTTTTTTACTAGCACGTTTTTTTGCAGCTTTTTCTACATTTTCTTTTACGATATCATCAATTGACTTCTTATTTAAAGATCTATTTACACATACTTGCTGAATAGTTCTTACTATTGCACTTGTAATCCAGTATATTCCAAGACCAGCCGGCATAGAAAAACACATTACAACAGACATAAGAGGCATAACCTTCATCATCATATTCATCTGCTGCATCATCTGGTTGTCTTTGTCACTCTTATTAGCACTGGCTGTTGAATTTTGCATAATTTTTGCACTAATAAATTGTGATCCACCTGCTAATAATGGAATTAAAACTGCAACAATCATCATACCAAATGCTGAAACTGCAAGAGCTGATTTAAACATTGACATTGGTGTTTCAGCAATATTAATTCCTAAGAAATAATTCATTTCAGAAATATTTTCTTGTGTAGAATAAATTAAATCACTTAATTGTGGAAACTTGTCTGCCAAAGTATCCCATGTGGATTCCTGAAATTTATACAATACATCCACAATCGTATTTGCTTTTGTATAATCATACTTTTCAGGATTAATCATAATAGGATTTGCCGATCCAATGGATTCCATCACTTTTTGGAAACCATTTGTTGCCATGATTTTATCAACCAATGGCATATATGCTTCTTTTAATCCACCTACATAGGCCGGTACATTTTGTACTACTGGCCATAAAGCAAATAAAATAGGAAGTTGAATGATAGAACCTAAACAACCACCTGTTGGTGAAGTTCCATACTTCTCATAAATTAATTTTGTTTCTTCCTGCATCTTCATCATAGATGCCTGATCTTTTTTATTTGCATATTTTTTTTGAATTGCCTGAATTTCAGGATTCATAACAGACATAATTCTTGTAGTTTTTTGCTGTTTAATTGTCATTGGAAGCAGCAGTGTATAGATAATAATTGTAAATATAATAATACACAAACCAATGTTATGAATTCCAATACTACCTAAAACTTCAAAAATTCCATTCATAATGAATCCAAGAATTTTTGCGATGTTTCCTATGATGAAACCATCTCTCTGAGTTAATAAAATTCCCATGTTCTTTCCTCCAAATGTTTTAAACTCTAAGGTACAGGATCGTATCCACCCTTAGAAAAAGGATTACAACGTAAAATTCTCCACACTGTAAGAAGCCCCCCTTTAAGTGCACCATACTTTTCAATAGCTTCTATTCCATATTCTGAACAAGTCGGTATATACTTACATGCAGGAGCTGTCTTCAGCCCGGATAAATATGTTCTATAAAACATAATCAGTCCTATAAATATTTTTTTCAAATTTTACATCTCCATTAAATCATCTATAATATTATGAAGTTTTCCCAAATGGATCAGTGCACTTTCCAAATCATGATAACTTTTTCCATTTGCACTTGCTCTACAAACAACTACGATATCTAATCCCTTTTGGAACCTACTTTCTTGTAGTCTATAGCTTTCTCTTATCAATCGTGTAAGTCTATGTCTTACAACACTATTTCCAACTTTTTTACTCACCGAAATTCCTAATCTATTTATATCTGAATGATTCTCCAAAATATACATCACTAAATATTTATTTGCATAGGATTTTCCTTTTTTATAAATAACTTGAAAATCTTTATTTTTCACACTATAATCTCCATTTTTATATAGAAGAAAAGGCCACATACATGCGGCCTACGCTGACAATACTTTTCTTCCTTTTGCTCTTCTAGCTGCTAAAACTTTTCTTCCACCAGCTGTGCTCATTCTTGCTCTAAATCCATGAACTTTTGATCTAGATCTCTTTTTTGGTTGGAATGTCATTTTCATTGATATCCACCTCCTTAATTATTCAACCCAATATCTCATATAGTAAATAAATATAAGTATTTCTGTTTATACCACGCCTAATTATATTAAATATTTAGCTTTCCGTCAAGGAAAATATACTGATTTTATAAAGAAAGTTATCCACATTTTATCCACAAAATGTGGATAACTAGCCTTTTTTGTGTGGATAACTTGTGGATATAAAATTTTTTTTTTCATTTTTTCCATATTTTACTTGGGTTTTTAGTGTGTATAAAGTTATCCACAAGGAATAATCGTTGCGATTTGAATATTTTTGATGTAAAATATTATCGAGATATTGTCGTATAATATCTGAATTGTGAGATTAGGAGTTATAAAAATGAATATAATAACCAAAAATTGGGATTCTATTATCCACAAATTAAAAATAGAACATGGACTTTCTGATGTGTCTTTTAAAACATGGATTGCGCCTTTGGAAGTTTATGATGTAGTGGATTCAACCGTTTATATTCTTGTTCCATTGAAGGCAAGCGTAGATTATATTACTCAAAAATACTTGTTACCATTTCAAGTTTGTATTGCTGAAATAACAGAAAAAGAATTTGAAGTAAAATTTATAACCTCTGATGACTCTTTACAAATAAGTACAAAATTAAAAGATGAACATCAAAGGAAAAATAAAATTCAAAATAATATATTTGAACAGGCTAATTTAAATCCAAAGTATACATTTGATACATTTGTGGTGGGAGGTAATAATAATTTTGCACATGCTGCTTCTTTAGCTGTAGCCGAATCTCCGGGAGAAATTTATAACCCACTTTTTCTATATGGAGGGGTTGGACTTGGTAAAACCCATTTGATGCACTCAGTTGCACATTTTATATTGGAAAAAGATCCTACAAAAAGAGTATTATATGTAACAAGTGAAACTTTCACAAACGAACTGATTGATGCATTGAAAAGTGGTAAGACAAGCAGTAGCAATGACTCTGCCATGAATGCTTTTAGAGAAAAATATAGAAATATTGATGTACTTTTAATTGACGATATTCAATTTATTATAGGAAAAGAAAGTACACAGGAAGAATTTTTTCACACATTCAATCATTTACATGTATCTGGAAAACAAATCATTATCTCAAGTGATAAACCACCAAAAGATATTGAAACCTTAGAAGCCAGACTACGTACAAGATTCGAATGGGGACTAATAGCTGATATTTCTTCACCAGATTATGAAACCAGAATGGCCATTCTACGAAAAAAGGAAGAATTGGATGGATTGGAAAAATATGATATTCCAAACGAAGTTATGCAATACATTGCTACTAATGTAAAATCCAACATTCGAGAATTGGAAGGTTCTTTAAATAAATTGATTGCACTACATAAATTAAAAAATCAATCCATTAATATTATGTTAGCTGCAGAAGCTTTAAAGGACATCATTTCTCCAAATGAAAGTAGACAGATTACACCGGAATATATATTAGAAATTGTAGCAGAACATTTTTCGGTTACTGTATCTGACTTGAAAAGCAAAAAGAAATACTCTGAAATTGCTATTCCAAGACAGATTGCAATGTATTTATGTAGAATCATGACAGATACACCATTAAAATCAATTGGAATTATGCTTGGAGGTAGAGATCACTCCACTGTAAATCATGGAATTAATAAAATTGCCGAAGAAATCAAAATGGATGAGGCTTTAGAAAATACAGTTGACATTATTAAGAAAAAAATAAATCCTGTTTAAACTGTGGATAATTATGTGGATAACTTTCAATTTTATGTGGATAAGTTGTTGATAAATTGTGGATAACTTTTTTACAAAATTTTACAATATATTTATCCACAATTTGTCCACATATTTTCCACATACTTTTCCACAAGTTATCCACACGGAAAAGCCTTTAATAATCAAGGGTTCAAGGGGTTATCCACTTATCCACAGCCCCTAATACTAATAAGACGGATAATATTATATATATATCTATAAAAAATCGTCCGAAAGGAGTTATACACATGAAAATTATTTGTACCAAATCAAATCTTGTAAAAGGAGTTAATATTGTTTCAAAAGCAGTACCATCTAAGACTACAATGCCTATTCTTGAATGTATTCTAATTGATGCAACAACAGACATTATTAAGTTTACAGCCAACGATATGGAACTGGGTATTGAAACAACTGTTGAAGGAGATATTTTAGAAAAAGGTGTAATTGCAATTGATGCAAAGATTTTTTCTGAGATTGTAAGAAAACTTCCAGACAATGATGTAGTAATTGAATGTGACAGTAATCTTCAAACTACAATCACTTGTGAAAAAGCAAAGTTTAATATTTCTTGTAAATCAGGGGAAGATTTTTCTTATCTCCCTTACGTAGAAAAGACAGAAACAATTACTTTGTCTCAATTTACTTTAAAAGAAATTATAAGACAAACTATATTCTCTATTGCTGATAATGACAGTAATAAACTTATGACAGGAGAATTATTCCAAATTCAGGATAATATGCTGAAGATAGTTTCTTTGGATGGACATCGTATATCTATTCGTAAAACAGAATTAAAAGATGTTTATCAATCTAGAAAAGTTGTTGTTCCTGGAAAAACACTTATGGAAGTAAGTAAAATATTATCCGGAGAAGTAGAAAGTGAAGTAACTATTTCGTTTACAAGTAATCATATTGTTTTCGAATTTGATAATACTGTTGTTGTTTCACGTTTAATTGAGGGAGAATATTTTAGAATTGATCAAATGTTGTCCAGTGATTATGAAACTAAGGTTAAAATTAATAAAAAAGAATTTTTAAGTTGTATTGATAGAGCAACACTTCTTGTAAAAGAAGGAGACAAAAAACCAATTATTATTAACATATTGGATGATGTTATGGAATTAAAAATAAAATCTCAGATTGGTTCCATGAATGAAGAAATTATGATTTCAAAAGAAGGTAGAGATTTGTTAATAGGATTTAATCCTAAATTTTTAATTGACGCACTTCGTGTTATAGATGACGAGGAAGTAACTCTATATCTTATGAATCCAAAAGCTCCTTGCTTTATAAAAGACGATAAAGAAAATTATATATATCTCATTTTACCTGTTAATTTTAATGCGGTGGCTTAGAGTTTGGAGAAGATAGTATGGAAATTATAAAATTAAGAGAAGAGTTTATTAAACTTGGACAGGCTCTGAAAGCTGCAGGTTTTGTAGAATCCGGAGTGGAAGCAAAAGATGTAATCCAAGATGGTCTTGTGTCAGTAAATGGTGAAATTGATACAAGAAGAGGAAGAAAATTATATGACGGTGATGTTGTAGTTTTTGAAGGGAAAGAAATTAAAATTGTTAGTTAAATCTTTGAAATTGAAAAATTTTAGAAATTATGACTTATTGGATTTAGAATTTGATTCAACTACAAACATTTTCTATGGGGATAATGCTCAAGGTAAAACCAATATATTGGAATCCATATATTTAACTGGTACTACAAAGTCTCATCGTGGAACAAAAGATCGCGATTTGATAAAATTTGGGAAAGAAGAGGCTCACATAGAAACAATTGTAGAAAAAAGAGGAGTTCCTTTCAAGATAGATATACATCTTAAAAAAAATAGTCCAAAAGGAATTGCAATCAATAAGGTGCCTATAAAAAAAGCAAGTGAATTATTTGGAATTATTAATATTGTATTTTTTTCACCGGAGGATTTAAATATTATAAAAAATGGTCCGGCAGAAAGAAGAAGATTCATAGATTTGGAATTAGCACAGCTTGATAAAGTATATTTAAACGATTTATCAAATTATAACCGTATTGTAAATCAAAGAAATAAACTTCTAAAAGATATATACGATAAAAAAGATTTAATGGCAACATTAGATGTTTGGGATTTACAGTTGGTTAATTATGGGAATAAAGTAATCGAAAGAAGAAAAATATTTATTGAGCAGATGAATGAAATTATAGGAAGTGTACACGAAAAACTTACAGGTGGAAAAGAAAGATTAAAACTTGTTTATGAGCCTGGGGTAAAAAATGATAATTTTGAAGAGGCACTTATAAAAAATAGAGAACGTGACTTAAGAATGAAAAGTTCTTCAGTAGGACCACATCGAGATGATATTTGTTTTTTATGTGGTGATTTGGATATTCGTAAGTTTGGTTCTCAAGGACAACAGCGAACAGCAGCATTATCACTTAAATTAGCTGAAATAGAACTAGTGAAACAAGAAGTAAAAGATACACCAATATTATTATTGGATGATGTTTTGTCTGAACTTGATAAACACAGACAAAATTATTTGTTAGATAGTATTAACGATGTGCAGACTCTAATCACATGTACTGGATTAGATGATTTTGTCAACAAACGTTTTTCTATTAATAAAATTTTACACGTAGAACAAGGACATGTGAAAACCTAGGAGGATTTTTATGAGCGCAGAATATGGTGCAGATCAAATTCAGATACTGGAAGGATTAGAAGCTGTAAGAAAAAGACCCGGTATGTATATTGGAAGTACATCTATTAGAGGACTTCACCATTTGGTATATGAAATTGTAGACAATTCTGTAGATGAAGCTTTGGCAGGATTTTGCGACACGATTAAAATAACAATTCATGAGGATAATACCATTACTGTAGAAGATAATGGACGTGGAATTCCGGTTGGAATTAACCAAAAAGCAGGACTTCCTGCAGTTGAGGTAGTATTTACCGTTCTTCATGCCGGTGGAAAATTCGGCGGTGGAGGATATAAGGTATCTGGTGGACTTCATGGTGTAGGTGCATCGGTTGTAAATGCATTATCTGAATGGCTAGAAGTAGAAATTTGTAAAGAAGGTAAAATCCATAAACAGCGCTATGAGAGAGGAAAGGTAATGTATCCTCTAAAAGTAGTTGGTGAATGTGATTCTGAAAAAACAGGAACAAAAGTAACCTTCTTACCAGATAAAGAGATTTTTGAAGAAACATTATTTGATTATGATACCTTAAAACAACGTTTTAGAGAGATGGCATTTTTAACAAAAGGTCTTCGCATCGTGATTTGTGATGAGCGTCCGGAAGAAAAGATAGAAAAAGAATTCTATTATGAGGGCGGAATAAAAGAGTTTGTACAATATTTGAATAAAAGTAAAACTCCTTTATATGATAAAATCATTTATTGTGAAGGAGAAAAAGATGGTGTTGTAGTAGAAGTAGCTATGCAACACAACGATTCTTACAGTGATAACTCTTATGGATTTGTAAATAATATTACAACTCCGGAGGGGGGAACACATGTAGTAGGATTCCGTAATGCTCTTACAAAAACATTTAATGATTATGCAAGAAAGAATAAATTATTAAAAGATAATGAGCCAAATCTTTCAGGTGAAGATATTCGTGAAGGATTAACTGCTATTATAAGTGTTAAAATTTCAGATCCTCAGTTTGAAGGTCAGACAAAACAAAAATTAGGAAATAGTGAGGCTCGTGGTGCAGTTGACAGTATTGTAAGTAACCAGTTAGAGATTTTCTTAGAACAAAATCCATCTGTTGGTAAAATTACAATTGAAAAATCTGTAATGGCACAAAGAGCAAGAGAAGCTGCAAGAAAAGCAAGAGATTTAACCAGAAGAAAAGGTGCCCTGGATGGTATGTCACTTCCTGGTAAATTAGCAGATTGTTCTGACAAGGATCCTGCAAACTGTGAAATTTACATCGTAGAAGGGGACTCTGCGGGAGGTTCTGCAAAGACAGCAAGAGATAGAAAAACACAGGCTATCCTTCCTCTCCGTGGAAAAATATTAAACGTAGAAAAAGCAAGATTAGATAAAATCTATGCAAATGCAGAAATTAAAGCAATGATTACTGCATTTGGAACAGGTATTCATGATGATTTTGATATTTCGAAACTCCGTTATCACAAAATTATTATCATGACCGATGCCGATGTGGATGGTGCTCATATTAGTACATTATTATTAACATTCTTATATCGTTTTATGCCTGAATTAATTAAACAAGGATATGTTTATTTAGCTCAGCCTCCACTTTATAAGTTGGAAAAGAATAAAAAAGTGTGGTATGCATATAGCGATGAAGAATTAAATAAGATTCTTACAGAAGTTGGTAGAGATGGAAATAATAAAATTCAACGTTATAAAGGTCTTGGAGAAATGGATGCAGAGCAACTTTGGGAAACAACCATGGACCCGGAAAACAGAATTTTATTGAAAGTAACAATGGACGAAAATGCATCTTCAGAATTAGACCTTACTTTTACAACATTGATGGGAGACCAGGTAGAACCAAGACGTGAGTTTATCGAAGAAAATGCAAAATATGTGAAGAAGCTGGATGTATAGAAAATAGGAGATTAGAAGATGGAAGATAATATTTTTGATAAAGTGCAGGAGGTCGACTTGAAGAAAACGATGGAAACATCGTATATCGACTATGCAATGAGTGTTATAGCCTCACGTGCTTTGCCAGATGTACGTGATGGTTTAAAACCGGTACAAAGAAGAATCTTGTATTCCATGATTGAACTTAATAATGGTCCGGACAAACCACACCGTAAATGTGCACGTATCGTCGGAGATACCATGGGTAAATATCACCCTCACGGTGACAGTTCTATCTATGGTGCTCTCGTAAATATGGCACAAGAATGGTCTACAAGATATCCACTTGTAGATGGACACGGAAACTTTGGTTCTGTGGATGGCGACGGCGCAGCTGCTATGCGTTATACAGAAGCAAGACTTAGCAAGATTTCCATGGAATTAACAGCTGACATTAACAAAAACACAGTTGATTTTGTTCCAAACTTTGATGAGACAGAAAAAGAACCTTCTGTTTTACCGGCAAGATATCCTAACCTTTTGGTAAATGGTACTTCAGGTATAGCAGTTGGTATGGCTACAAATATTCCGCCTCATAATTTAAGAGAAGTTATTGGTGCTGTTGTAAAAATTATCGACGATCAAATTGATGAAAATGGAGATACATCCATTGATGATATTTTAGAAATTATCAAAGGACCGGATTTTCCAACAGGTGCAACTATTCTTGGAACCAGAGGAATTGAAGAAGCTTACCGTACCGGCCGTGGAAAGATTAAAGTTCGTGCAGTGACAGATATTGAGCCGATGCAAAATGGCAAAAACAGAATTATCGTTACCGAACTTCCATACATGGTAAATAAGGCTCGCTTAATTGAAAAAATTGCGGAACTTGTAAAAGATAAGAAAATTGATGGAATTACAGCATTGGAAGATCAATCAAACCGTGAAGGTATGAGAATTTGTATCGAACTTCGCCGCGATGTGAATCCAAACGTAATTTTAAATCAATTATACAAACATACACAACTTCAAGATACTTTCGGTGTAATTATGCTTGCACTGGTAAATAATGAACCAAAAGTACTCAATATTCTTGATATGTTAAAGTATTATCTCAAACATCAAGAAGAAGTTGTAACAAGAAGAACACAGTATGAGTTAAATAAAGCAGAAGAAAGAGCTCATATTTTACAAGGATTACTGATTGCCCTCGATAATATTGACGAAGTAATTAAAATTATCCGTGGTTCAAAGACAACTCAGATTGCAAAAGAAGGATTAATCGAAAGATTTTCATTAACAGATGTACAGGCTCAGGCAATTGTTGATATGAGACTTCGTGCTCTGACAGGTCTGGAAAGAGAAAAACTGGAAACAGAATATGCTGAACTTATGAAATTAATCGGTGAGTTGAAAGCAATTCTTGCTGACAGAAAACTTCTTTTGGGTGTCATTAAAGAAGAAATTCTTGTAATCTCTAATAAATATGGAGATGAAAGAAGAAGTCAAATCGGTTTTGATGAATATGATATTTCTGATGAAGATTTAATTCCAAGACAAGATGTTGTAATTACAATGACAAAATTGGGATACATCAAACGAATGACAACAGATACATTTAAGAGCCA
>JAZRON010000081.1:0-26224 GCA_045648725.1 Faecalimonas sp. | reverse complement strand
AATCTTCTATGGTTTCTCCCACACCGATATATTTAACCGGTACTTTCAATTCTGACTGAATTGCCACTGCAATACCGCCCTTCGCCGTACCGTCCATTTTGGTCAATATGATTCCCGTCAAGTTTGCAACTTCCCCAAACTCTCTTGCCTGAACCAACGCATTTTGCCCCGTTGTTCCGTCCAGCACAATCAGATTCTCTCTGTGTGCATCCGGGAATTCCCGGTCAATGATACGATTCATTTTCCGAAGTTCTTCCATCAAATTCTTTTTATTGTGGAGACGTCCCGCTGTATCCACTAACAATACATCTGCTTTTCTGGATTTTGCGGCAGCTACTGCATCATATACAACTGCTGCAGGGTCAGAACCCTCCTGACCGCCAATCAAATCGGCTTCCGCTCTATGGGCCCACTCCTTCAACTGTTCGCCGGCAGCAGCACGAAAGGTATCTGCTGCAGCAAGAACCACTTTCTTGTTCTGTTCACGCAGTTTTCCGGCTAGTTTTCCAATTGTAGTAGTCTTTCCAACTCCGTTAACTCCAATGACAAGCACAACGGAAGTCTGATGTTCAAATTCGTAAGCTGCCTCGCCCACATCCATTTGTCTTTTAATGCTTTCAATCAGAAAATCTTTGCAATCTACCGGTTCTTTGATATGATTCTCTTTTACTTTTTCTTTTAGATCTTCAATAATCTCCATGGTGGCATGTACGCCCAAATCTCCCATAATCAGAACTTCTTCCAGTTCTTCATAAAAGTCATCATCAATATTGGAAAACCCATGAAAAATACTGTCAATTCCAGAAACAATGTTATCTCTTGTCTTTGTGAGACCGGAAACAAGGCGTTTAAAAAACCCTTTCTTTTCTTCTCCCATAAAAACCTCCTAATCGTCCAATTCTTTTTCTAACAGGTCTACAGATACCAATGTGGATACCCCTTTTTCCTGCATGGTAATACCATATAAACGATCGGCTGAAGTCATAGTACCTCTTCTATGTGTGATTACAATAAATTGGGTATGCTTTGTCAGTTTATGAAGATATTTTGCAAACCGATCCACATTGGAATCATCCAATGCAGCCTCAATCTCGTCAAGCAAACAGAATGGAGACGGTTTCAGGTTTTGGATGGCAAATAATAGGGAAATCGCTGTTAATGCCTTTTCACCACCGGATAACTGCATCATATTCTGTAATTTCTTTCCAGGTGGTTGAGCGATGATACGGATACCTGCCTCCAGGATATCCTCGTCTTCCATTAATTCCAATGTTCCTTTTCCACCACCAAATAGTTGCTTAAATACCTTATCAAATTCTATACTGATTTCTTCAAAACTTTCCCGGAATTGTTTGCGCATTGCTGCATCCAATTCCTCTATGATTTTTACAAGAGTAGCCTCTGCTTCCACCAAATCATCATGCTGCGTCTTTAAGAACTCATAACGTTCCGAAACATTCTTATAATCTTCAATAGCATTGACATTTACAGCACCTAATCCACGGATTTCATTTTTTAATGCCTGAATTCTCTTCTTCATAAACGCAAGATCATTGAGATTCTCATCTCGGATTTCAAGTGCCATACTGTAGGTTAATTCATATTCATCCCACATATAACTGATTTGTTTTTCTGATGCTTCTTCATAACCTTCTCGTTTACTATTGAGACGGAATGCTTCCTTATCCAATTCGGCCATGCGTTTTGATAATTCTTCTCGTTTCACTAGAAATGCCTTATGTTTCTTCGTTAGTTCTTCTTTCTCAGAAGCAAATTTTTGAATTTCAGCTTCAATTTCAGTAAATAACTCCTTCGAATTATCTATCGTATCCAGAATATCCTGAATCTGAGCTTCTTTTTTCTTAATTTCTTCCGAAGCATCTCCTTTATTTATATCCAAATCCGCTAATTCTTCGTTGAACTTTTGGATTTCTTCTTGAATACGAGCTTCATTTTCTAACAAGAATTGGTACTTCTGCTCAGAAGCAGCAAATGCCAAATGCATATTTTCCTTTTCTTGCAATTGTCTGCTCTCTTCTTCTCTGGCTTTTTCTAATTCCTTCTGATTCTTATCGGAAGAAAGGTTTAATTCTTCCTCCAATTTCTCAGAGTATTCCAATTCCACCTGAATTGATTCATGATTTTCCTTAATATCACGAATTTGATTTTCTAAATCTTCATTTTCCCCATGAATATGCTTCGCATCCTCTTTTGCCTCTGCAATCTTTGCATTCACCTGGTCCATATTCATCTTAGCCGTATTTTGAACCACATACGCCTTTTGAAGTTCCTCTTTTACGCCTTCAATCTTTGTATATAGAGCAGTACGCTCTTCTCTGCGAATTTCGATGGACTTTTCCATCTCTTCCATTTCTGTTTTCAGGCGCAGTACACCCTTTTCCAACTCCTCAATCTCTCGTCTTCTGCTAAGAAGATTGCTAGAATTTTTAAATGCACCACCGGTCATTGCTCCACCCGGATTGATAAGTTCTCCTTCCAGGGTAACAATTCGAAGTGATTGTTTGTATTTTCTGGCCAAAGCAATTCCATTGTCAATATGATCTACAACAATCGTGCGGCCCAATAAGTTTTCTGCCAGCCCCTGATATTTTTCTTCTACTTGAATCAAAGTACTTGCAATACCAATAACACCTTTTTCTCCCAGTACTTCTTTTTGAACTTTGTGACCCACGCCATTCACACTGGTAAGAGGCAAGAAGGTTGCACGACCAAATTTGTTCTGTTTCAAGTATGTAATCATCTTTTTAGCTGTTTCTTCATTATCCGTTACAACATTCTGAATACTTCCGCCAAGTGCTGTTTCTACCGCAATTTCATATTTTTTCTCTACTTTTACAATATCAGCTACAACACCCAGAATTCCCTTCATCTCACTCTTCTTTTCCATCACCTTGCGAATGCTGTTTCCGTAGCCATCATAACGTTCTGTAAGGTTTTTCAATGACTCTAAGCGAGATGCTTCTCTATGATATGAAGTCTGTGTAGCACGAAGTTCCTCTGTCTTCTTGGAAATATCAGTTTGAATAGTTTCGATTTCCGCCTCAAAAGACTTGATTTCATTGGTGAAATCAATAATAATGCCTGAGATTTCCTTTAATTCGGCCTCATACTTGTTGCTTAATTCACGCTGCTTATCTGCCTCACTTTGGGCTAAAATAAGTCTTTGATGCAATTCTGAACGACGCACCTGTATCTGCTCCAGCATGGTATCAAATTTCTGAATCTTCGCCTTTGTAGAAGAACGATTATTCAACAATTCAATCAAGTTTTGTTTTTCGCCCTCGATTGCTCCTGCCAATTCAGCAATTCTTGTCTGGGTACGGAAAAGCATACTCTCTGCTTCTCTGTCAGCAGCCTGATTTTCTGAAATTTGTGCTTCAATTTCTTCCTTTTCTTTTGTTAAATCTGCTATGCTTTTTTCGCGCTCGTGCAACTCTGTATAAATTGCTTTAGAACGTTGTTCTAAATGCTCATCATTCATACGTGCCGTGTTAATTTGCTCTTTTAAAACTTCAATCTGTCCTTCTAACTGTTGTTTTAAAAGCTTCGTTTCGTTCAATTGACGCTTTGCTTGTTCCAGTGAATTGTCAATCTCATCCGTCTGCACTTCAATTGCTTCATACTCCGTCTTTGTATTTTCATACAAAGCAGTAACCTGGTCCAATTCATCCTGGGCAATCGTAATCTTTTCTTCCACTGCAGCAAGTTCTGCTTTCAGACGTGCAGTTTCCAATAAAAACATATTAATATCAAATGTTTTCAATTCTTCCTTTTTGCGTAAATATGTTTTTGCTACTTCAGACTGCTTTTGCAACGGTCCGATCTGTTTTTCCAATTCAGCCAGAATATCATTTACACGAAGAAGATTTTGTCTTTCTTCCTCCAGTTTTTTAACTGACATATTCTTACGTCTTTTAAATTTAACAATACCTGCTGCCTCATCAAATAATTCTCGACGTTCCTCAGGCTTTCCACTTAAAATTTTATCAATCTGACCCTGTCCGATAATAGAATACCCTTCTTTTCCAATTCCGGTATCATAAAAGAGTTCGTTTACATCTTTCAAACGACATTGACTGCCATTAATTAAATATTCACTTTCGCCGGAACGATAAAGCTTTCTGGCAATGGTAACCTCATTATAATCAATCGGTAAATGATGATCCGAATTATCCAAAGTAATGGCAACTGATGCGTAACTTAAAGGCTTACGAAGCTCTGTGCCTGAGAAAATAACGTCTTGCATATTTCCACCGCGCAATTGCTTTACTCGCTGTTCTCCCAATACCCATCTAACTGCATCGGCAACATTACTCTTTCCACTACCATTAGGACCCACAATTCCTGTGATTCCATTATGAAAGTCGAACACAATCTTATTTGCAAATGATTTAAATCCTTGTACTTCTATATTTTTTAAATACATCTCACACCTACTTTATATTCTTCTTGTGTAATTTTATAATTGCGTTATAAGCCGCATCAGCTTCTGCTGTTTTCTTGGTCTTACCTGTTCCTTCTCCGTAACTGGTCGTACCGATTTGCACTTCCACGAAAAAGGTTTTGTTATGATCCGGTCCTTCTTCCCGTATCAAATGATAGGAAATGGTTTCCGTAAAGTTAGCCTGCACAAGTTCTTGCAGGATAGTCTTGCTATCATAAAAGAGCTTTTTGTGTTCCAAATCATTCAACACAAAATTCAAAATAAACTCTTTTGCACTAGCAAAACCACCATCTAAATAAATCGCCCCAATTAAGGCCTCTAAAGCATCGGAAGTCACAGACGCTCTCGTTCTGCCACCTGTTACCTCTTCACCTTTTCCAAGCAACAAATAGTCTCCCAATCGAATCTCACGGGCACAAAATGCCAATGATGGTTCACACACCATGCTGGCTCTTGCTTTTGTAAGCTGTCCTTCCGGCATCTTTTCATCTTCAAAAAACAAAAATTCACTAGAAATCAATTCTAATACAGCATCACCCAAAAATTCTAATCGTTCATTACATTTGTATTTTGGGAGGTTCCTCTCATTGGTATAAGAACTATGCATCATTGCAGATTCTAATAACTCCGGATTTTGAAACTCATAGCCGATTCTTTTTTGTAATTCTTTTAATCTTTGCTGCATATTATATTGCTCCCTCTAAAAATGAAAAAGCCCTTTTGGGCTTTTTCATTCTTTGCCTAGTTTATCGCATTCTTAATTTGTTCTACAGCATCTCCTACTGTAACGATTTTTTCAGCATCTTCATTTTCGATTTCAATATCAAATGTTTCTTCAATTCCCATGATAATCTGGAAAATATCCAAAGAATCCGCTCCTAAATCGTCAACAAATGTTGTTTCCATTGTAATTTCGTCTTCTGTCACGTTTAACACGTCAACAATAATTTCTTGTAACTTTTGAAATTCCATACTCTTCTCTCCTTGATATCTGGATTAGTTTTCTTTGATACATTCTCGAATCTTTTCATTGATGTTTTGTTCTTTGAATGTAACACATTGAATAATTGAATTTGAGACTTCTTTTGCCTTTGAACTGCCGTGCGTCTTCACCACAAGTCCGTTAAGCCCTAATAACGGAGCCCCGCCATGTTCACTTGCGTCAAAGCTTTTTAATGTCTCTTTAAGTGCCGGCTTTACAAGTAATGCACCGATTTTACTTCGAAGGGATGTCATCATGCCTTGCTTTACTTTACGAATAAGTACGTTTCCAACACCCTCGTATAGTTTTAAGATGACATTTCCAACAAATGCCTCACAAACAATGACATCTGCCATTCCATTAGGAATCTCTCTTGACTCAATGCTTCCGACAAAATTAATGTCTTCACATTCTTTTAAAAGTGGAAATGTTTCCTTCACAAGCGCATTGCCTTTTTCTTCTTCCGCTCCTATATTTACAATTGCTACTCGAGGGTTTTGGATACCCATAATGTGTTCCATATAAATAGAACCGAGTTTTGCAAATTGAACCAGGTGGGAAGGTCTGGCATCTACATTCGCTCCGCAGTCAATAAGTAAAGATACACCTGTTGCTGTTGGTATCAATGGCGCTAATGGTGGTCTCTCAACTCCTTTGATACGTCCTACAATTAGCTGTCCGCCAACTAGAACCGCTCCGGAATTACCGGCCGAAACAAAAGCATCTGCTTCGCCTTTCTTTACCATATTCATTGCCACAACAATTGATGAATCCTTTTTCCTACGAATCGCCATAACCGGTGGTTCGGCAGTCTCAATCACCTCAGTGGCATTCACTATCTCTATCTGATCCTTTTCATAAGTGTACTGTTTTAACTCGTTCTGAATCAAATCCTCCTGTCCTACCAGAAATACTTTGATATCCTTTCTCTTATGAATTGCATCAATGGCACCTTTTACTATTTCGCCAGGTGCATTGTCTCCTCCCATAGCATCAAGTGCTACTCTTGTAATATCTGACATGCTCATACCTCCTGCACTGCTGAACTAATTTTACTAGACATTACAGTAAAAATCAACATAAATTAGCACAAAAAAATCAAGGGTTTTCAAAA
Organism: Faecalimonas sp.; assembly: GCA_045648725.1. GTDB lineage: Bacteria > Bacillota > Clostridia > Lachnospirales > Lachnospiraceae > Faecalimonas. The sequence continues at coordinate 19,663 of JAZRON010000081.1, read as the reverse complement.
ACCCTTGATTTCATTGCAATTTTAATTAGTCAACAGCTACGATTTCTTTTTTGTTGTAAGATCCGCAAGCCTTGCACACTCTGTGTGGCATCATTAATTCACCACATTTGCTGCATTTTACTAAATTTGGAGCGCTCATTTTCCAGTTTGCTCTTCTTTTGTCTCTTCTAGCTTTAGAAGATTTATTCTTTGGACAAATTGACATAGGTTACACCTCCTTAAAATTCTTAAACACATCGCGGATAGCTGACATTCTAGGGTCAAGACTTGTATCCTCGCAGTCACAAGATCCCTTATTTAGGTTTTGACCACACACGTTGCAGATTCCCTTGCAGGACTCGCTACACAGAATTTTCATCGGCCATCCTATCAAAATCTCATTATAGAGTAATTTGTCTACGTCAAGACTATATCCGTCAATATAATTTTTTTCATCCATTTCGTCATCCGAAGCATCTTCAGATTCCTGCAAATTCACATTTTTCGTAAATTGTAAGACAAATGGTACTTCCACAGGTTCCAGACATCTGTCGCATGGTATTTCCAATACCAATTCTGTTTCGCCGGCAATCGATAACTCTCTTTGCTTCACATGTTTAATTACAATGTGTGCATCCTTTTTATCTACAATGGCAAATCGCCCAAACGATGATTTAAATTCAGTCAATTCCACGGGCACGACCATGTCTATTGTCTTATGATGTTCAGATAATACGTCTGATAGGTTTATTAACATATCGTTACTCCTACTCACACCTAAATTATTATAGCATGAAAAATCTATTTGTCAACAAGAATTTCATATTTTCCAATTAAACTAATGCAACTGTTTCACGGGCAATTGCAAGTTCTTCATTTGTTGGCACTACCCAAACCTTTACTTTTGATTCTGGAGTTGAAATCTCAATTTCTTGTCCACGAGTTTTGTTTGCTTCTTTATTGAGTTCAATTCCTAAATATCCAAGGTAAGAGCATACTTGTTCTCTAACATAGCTATCGTTTTCTCCAATACCTGCTGTAAATGCAATGGCATCCACTCCATTCATTGCAGCCGCGTAGCTTCCTATATATTTTGCAACACGATAGCAGAATACATCCAATGCGATCTGTGCACGTTTATTTCCCGCTTCTGCACCATCATTCAAATCACGGAAATCACTAGAAAGACCAGAAAGACCGTGAACACCAGATTTTTTATTCAACATATTAAGAAGTCCCGTCACATCAAGACCTTCTTTCTTAGCAAGAAATTCTAAAGCACCTGGGTCAACATCTCCTGAACGTGTTCCCATCACAAGTCCTTCCAATGGAGTAAGTCCCATCGAAGTATCTACAGACATTCCGTTTTTCACTGCACAGATACTTGACCCGTTTCCAAGATGACATACGATTGTCTTTGTATCTTCATATGGTTTTTCTAAAATTTCCGCTGTTCTTTTTGAAACAAAACTATGACTTGTTCCGTGGAATCCATAACGTCTTACTTTGTATTTCTCATAGTATTCGTATGGCAGTCCATACATATATGCTTTATCCGGCATTGTTTGATGGAATGCTGTATCAAACACACCAACCATAGGAACGTTTGGCATAAGTTCCTGACACGCACGAACACCTATTAAGTTTGCAGGATTGTGAAGAGGTGCTAAATCGTTACACTCTTCTACTGTTTTCAACATCTCCTCTGTAATTACAGCAGAGCTTGCAAATTTTTCACCACCATGAACAAGTCTGTGGCCAACAGCACCAATTTCTTCCAAACTAGCCACAACACCAGTGTTAGCATCTGTCAATGCTTCTATAACGAATTTGATAGCTTCTGTATGTGTTGGCATTGCCTTGTCTTCTGTTCTTTTATCTCCGCCTGCTGGTTGGTAAGTAAGTCTACCGTCAATTCCGATTCTTTCACAGAGTCCCTTCGCCAATACCGCCTCTGTATCAGAGTTGATTAATTGAAATTTTAATGATGAACTTCCACAGTTGATTACTAATACATTCATTTTCTTTTCCTCCTATTATTGATTGTCTTCTGCCTGGCATTGTACAGCTGTGATTGCAACTACACCTTCAATATCTGCAGCACTGCATCCACGAGACAAATCGTTTACCGGTTTTGCAATACCTTGCGTTAACGGACCATAAGCTTCTGCATTTGCAAGTCTCTGAGCCAATTTGTATCCGATGTTTCCTGCATCTAAGTCTGGGAAAATAAGAACATTAGCATGTCCTGCAACTTTGCTTCCTGGAGCCTTTGATTCACCGATTTCAGGAACGATAGCCGCATCTAATTGTAATTCTCCGTCTAACATAAGGTCCGGAGCCAATTCTTTTGCAATACATGTTGCCTCTACCACTTTATCCACATCTGCATGCTTTGCACTTCCTTTTGTAGAATGAGAAAGCATAGCAACCTTTGGTTCTGCCCCAACTAACGTTCTGAAAGAATCTGCAGACGAAATGGCGATGTTTGCCAATTTTTCTGCATCCGGATTCTGTTCAAGACCTGAATCACCAAAGATAAATGTTCCGTGTTCACCCATTTCACAATTTGGAACTACCATTACGAAGAACGCAGATACCAATTTTGTTCCTGGTTTTGTTTTCAAAATCTGTAAGCATGGTCTTAATGTGTCTGCTGTTGAGTGGCATGCACCTGACACCATACCATCAGCATCTCCCATTTTTACCATCATTACACCATAGTATAAATAATTTGTAAGGAGAAGTTCTCTTGCCTGTTCTTCTGTCATACCCTTTTTCGATCTGAGTTCCACTAATTTTGCAATATATTCTTCTGTCTTTTCATATGTTGCAGGGTCAACAATTGTTGCACCTGAAATATCAAATCCAGCACCATTCTTTTCAATCTCTTCCTTGCTTCCTACAAGGATAAGCTTTGCTGTTCCCTCACGAAGTACAGCTTCTGCTGCTTCATAAGTTCTTTTGTCTTCTGTCTCCGGAAGAACGATTGTCTTTAAATTCTGTTTTGCCTTTTCTTTAATTACATCAATAAATCCCATGACTTAATGACCCCTTTCGCTTTTTCTCATTATTTATATTATAGCTCATTCGTATTTTGTATACAAGTGTCTATATTGTCTCTTTTTTAGTACATTCCATGTTTTACATGATTCTGGTTGCAATGGTAAAGTACAGTAAAATAGTCCCTGTATCAACCAATGTGGTAATAAGAGGTGCCGCCATAAGTGCCGGGTCCAACCCCACTTTCTTTGCTACGAGTGGTAACATACATCCAATCACCTTAGCCAACACAACTGTACACACCAAAGTAATGCCAAGTGTCAGTGCAAGAGTTAGGTTACCACTATACATAAGCATAATACGAATTCCGTTTACTATCGCAAGCATTAATCCAACCAACGCAGCAACACGAAGTTCTTTGAAGAGTACTTTTAATATATCTTTAAACTCAATCTCTTCTGTAGCCAAACCACGTATAATCAATGTGGAGCTCTGTGAACCACAGTTTCCTCCTGTACCTGTAAGCATAGGTACAAATGTATTTAAAATTGGCATTGTAAGAAGTACTTCCTCAAAACTACCAAGCACAAGTCCGCTTAATGTAGCAGATAGCATCAAAAACAATAGCCACGGAAAACGGCTTTTTGCGTGTTGCCAAGTGCTGGTCTCAAAGTAAGAGTCCTCACTTGGAACCACGATACCGGCCATCATGCTCATATCTTCGGTGGTCTCTTCTTCCAAGACATCCATAGCATCATCAACAGTGACAATACCAACCATACGCATATCGTTATCAACAACCGGAATTGCAATCAAGTTATATTTGCTAATCATGCTAACCACTTCTTCCTGGTCATCATGGGTATTCACATACAGCATGTTGGTTTCCATGATTTCCTCTATGGTACGATTGTCTCCGCTTGTCAACAGTTCCTTAACGGTAACCACGCCGATTAGTTTTCTCTTTTCAGTAACATAGCATGTATAAATTGTTTCCCGATTGATTCCGACCTGACGAATTTTCAAAATCGCTTCTTCCACCGTCATCTCTTTTTGAAATGCAATGTATTCCACGTTCATAATACTTCCGGCACTGTCATCCGGATATTTCAACAGGGTATTAATCTGCTTTCTTGTATCCTCATCGGTAGCCATAAGTAGTCTGTCTACCACGTTGGCAGGCATTTCCTCTAATAAGTCAACCGTATCGTCCAGATACATCTCATCCAAGACTTCTTTAATCTCCGAATCAGTCAATGCATTCAGAAGGATTTCTCGCATGTCATTGTTCATCTCAGTGAATGTCTCTGCAGCTTCATCCTTGGCAAGAAGACGGAATATGAGAATCATCTGTTTGTCATCCAATTCCTCCAGCATCTCTGCTATATCAAAGGGGTGCATGTTCTCTAATTCTATCTTCAATTCTTTAAACATTCTGTTTTCCAGCAATTCTAGCACTTGTTCTTTTTCCATGCCAATCCCCCTTTCTTATTGTTCACACTATTTTTAGTTTAACGCCATACACACTTTTTTGTCAAATAAAACGTAATATTCATTTTGCTTTCAATGGTTTTCTAGTGTATAATGCTTCTATCAATAAGTTTTCGGAGGAACATCATGAAACTTGTAGGCTTAATTGCAGAATACAATCCATTTCATAACGGGCACCAATATCATATCGAAAAAGCGCTTGAAATAACCGGTGCTGATGCTGCAATTGTTGTCATGAGTGGCAATTTTGTGCAACGTGGGACTCCTGCCATTATGCCAAAACATTTACGTACTGAAGCCGCATTAAAAGCCGGGGCTTCTCTTGTATTAGAACTCCCCGTCTGCTATGCAACGGGAAGTGCCGAATTCTTTGCCTATGGAGCAATTTCTATGTTTGATAAATTAGGATGCGTAGACAGTATCTGCTTTGGAAGCGAATGTGGTAATATTAAAGTCTTACAAGATTTGGCAAAAATTATTCACGAAGAGCCAAAGCTATATAAAGATTCTCTGAATGAATATCTGCGCCAAGGGAATTCATTCCCTCTTGCAAGGCAAAAGGCAATGAAGGACTATCTAAAATCAAATGTAGCGGATGCCATTTTAGGGGAACCCAATAACATTTTGGGAATTGAATATTTAAAGGCATTATATCGAATGAATAGCAAGATAAAACCATATACCTTGAAGAGAGTTTCATCCGGATATCATGATGAAACATTAGGAACAGCATACAGTTCGGCCACGGCAATTCGAAAAACTATTGCTAAGTTCCGGTTTGATGAAATACACAGTCAGATACCATCAAGTACCAGTTCTATCTTACAGGAGCATTACAAAAAAAGATTTCCTGTGTATGCCAACGACTTTTCCTTGCTTCTAAAATATAAGTTATTAAACGAGACAAGGGATACACTGCTACAGTATATGGATGTGTCTGAAGAATTGGCAAACCGTATTTTAAATCAGCTGAATTGCTTTCAGAATTTTGATCAGTTTTGTGAACTTTTAAAAACCAAGGAGATTACCCATTCCAGAATTAGCAGGGCTTTGATTCACATCTTACTGAACATTAAAACTTGTGATTATACCGAGATTTCCTATGCACGTATGCTTGGTTTCCGCAAGGATGATGTAAAAATCCTATCTTTCATAAAGGAATCTAGTAAAATTCCTTTGGTTAGTAAACTTTCCGGCGAATTGAATTTATCAAACCCTGGAAGCAAGATGTTAAAACAAGACATATATGCTTCCAATCTATATGAAACCCTGGTCTCTGATAAATTTGAAACAGAATATAAAAATGAATATCTGATACAGATTGTTCGTGTATAAAAAAACCGAAGTGTAGAGAAATACTTTCTTCTCCCACTTCGGTTTTATATTAGACTATTTCACAACTTTCGCATATCCAATCGCCAATGCTCCAGGTCCTATATGACAAGTTACACTGAGCGACAGATAAGCCACCTCTACTTTATATTCAGGGAATCGTTCTTCCAGTTCTTGTTTCCATGCTTTTGTCTCATCAGCATCGCAAGTGGAAACTGCATAAAGAAGTATCTCCCCTTGTGCATACTTATCTTGCAAATCCTTTTCCACTGCATCCATCATAGTTTTCTTTGCTGCCTTTAGGCCTCTTACTTTAGAAAAACTATCTAATTTTTCACCAGATACCACAAGAATCGGCTTAATGTTCAGCACAGAACCAATGGCCGCGGCCGCCGGTGTTATCCTTCCGCCTTTTTTCAGATATTTCAAAGTATCCACCGCAATATAAGCACATGCATTAGACTTTTCACCTTCTAATATATCTTTTATCTCGATTGCAGTTTTCCCCTCATTTACTAAGTGAAGAGCATCAAACACTGAGGACATCTGCATAACAGATACTCTTTGATTGTTGACCACCTGTACTCTTCCGTCATAATCTTGGGATAGCATCACTGTCGTTTCATATGCACTACTAAGACTACGGGAAAGTGGAATATGCACAATCTCGTCATATTCTTTTAATAGTTTCTCCCATATATCAATCAAATCTCCCGGTGCAGGTTGAGATGTGCTGATATCCGCCTCATCATTTAATTTTTCAAAAAAAGCATCTCTTGTCAATGTAATATCTTCCAGATACAATTCACCATCAATAAAAAATGGTGTTGGAACCACCCATACTCCAAGTTCCTTCGCCTGTGTCTGCGTAATTCCGCTATTGCTATCTGTTACAATGGCAATCTTTTTATTCATGTTCCTTCTCCTGTCATCTAATTCTTAAAACTGTGAATTGGTGCCGGGATACGGCCTTTTCTATTAATAAAATCTGAGCAATCAAACTCATTTACCGGCATGATAGGTGCATATCCAAGTAAACCACCAAACTCTGCCACTTCTCCAACGTCTTTTCCGATAACCGGAATGAGACGGACTGCTGTGGTTTTTTGATTCACCATACCAATGGCCATCTCGTCAGCAATAATACCGGAAATGGTAGATGCCTTTGTTTTTCCCGGAATGGCAATCATATCAAGACCCACCGAGCATACACAAGTCATGGCTTCTAATTTTTCCAGTGTTAAAGAGCCCGCATTTACTGCATCAATCATCCCTTGGTCTTCACTTACCGGGATAAACGCACCACTAAGTCCACCCACATAGGACGATGCCATAACACCGCCTTTTTTCACTTGATCATTTAACATAGCAAGTGCGGCTGTTGTACCCGGTGCTCCAACCCGTTCTAAACCAATCTCTTCCAAAATCTCTGCAATACTGTCACCAACTGCAGGTGTCGGCGCTAATGATAAATCAATGATTCCAAAAGGAATTCCAAGACGCTTGGACGCTTCCCCTGCTACCAACTGGCCAACACGCGTAATCTTAAATGCTGTCTTTTTAATGGTTTCACAGAGTTCTTCAAAGCCTTGTCCACGTACTTTTTCAATGGCACGCTTTACAACACCCGGTCCACTAACACCTACATTGATTACTGCATCGGCTTCTGTTACTCCTAAGAACGCACCCGCCATAAATGGATTGTCATCCGGCGCATTACAGAAAATAACAAGTTTCGCGCATCCTAAGGAATCTCTGTCAGCAGTAGCTTCTGCAGCAGCTTTTACAATTTCACCGCAAAGTTTTACTGCATCCATATTGATTCCGGTCTTTGTAGAACCTACATTCACAGAACTACACACTCTATCTGTTACAGAAAGCGCTTCCGGAATGGAACGAATCATCATTTCCTCTGCAGGTGTCATCGCCTTAGATACCAAGGCAGAATATCCTCCGATAAAATTCACCCCAACTTCCTTTGCGGCTTTATCCAAGGTTTTTGCAATAGACACAAAATCTTCAGAAGTTTTACAAGCAGCCGCACCGACCAATGAAATCGGTGTGATGGAAATACGCTTATTTACAATTGGAATACCATATTCCCTCTCAATATCCTGACCTGTTTTTACAAGGTCTTTGGCTGTCGCTGTTATCTTATTATAAATCTTATCATTTAATTTATCCAAATCTGAGTCAATGCAATCCATCAAACTAATTCCAAGTGTAATCGTACGCACGTCCAGATTCTCCCGGGCAATCATTTGATTGGTTTCCACTACTTCATATATATTAATCATGTTGTTTTTCCTCGCTTCCTATAATTAAAGTCTGTGCATTTTTTCAAAAATCTCAGATCTTTGGCAGCGAATGTTAACACCAATATCTTCGCCAAGGACTTCTAACTCTTTGAACACGTCCCCAAGTTCTTTTTTTGCATCAGTCATATCCGTAACCATCATCATGTTAAAATAGCCTTGCACAATTGTTTGAGAGATATCAAGGATGTTAATCTTGTTCTCTGCCAAATATGTACATACTCTTGCAATAATTCCCACCGTATCTTTTCCTACTACTGTAATAATTACTTTCTTCATGTTCGTTCCTCCAACATCTTATATTTGTATTATCTTTGATATTACATCTCTACTTGCAACCATTAAAGGAATCTCATCTCCATTAAATGGTGTATTACCCATAGTTACTTCTAACTTTACCGTCTCTTTGGCCAATTCCTCATAATTATTTTCCTTGCTCAAATGACCAAGTATCACATGTTTCAAGTTCTCATGTAGAATATTACAAAGAAGCCTTCCTGTCAACTCATTTGATAAATGTCCAAAATTCCCCAACACACGTTGTTTCAGTGGGTAAGGATAAGGTCCCACCTCAACCATGTGTACATCATGATTTGCTTCTAACACAATGGCATTTAAACCTTTTAGGTTTTCCACAATATAATCATCATAGATTCCCAAATCTGTGGCAACCGCAACCGATTTTGTACCCTTTTCAATACGAAATCCAGACGGTTCATTTGCGTCATGAGAAATAGAAAATGGCTTTATCTCCAAATCACCAATCCCAAACACATGGTCCACTTCTACCTCATGATACAACCCCTCCGGCATTTTCCCAAGACATTTGTATTCTGCGATTCCTCTTATGGTTCCTCTCGTTGCGTAAATGGGAATTCCGTATTTTCTACTAAACACCCCAAGACCTTGAATATGATCTGAATGTTCATGAGTAATCAAAATCCCACTTAATTCTTCCGGCTTCACTTCAAGCTGTGCCAAACCTTCATCTATTCTTTTTTTGCTAATCCCAGTATCTACTAAAAGATGGGTCTTATCACTTCCTACATATATACAATTACCACTACTGCCACTTGCAATACTGCATAATCTCATCTCAGTTCTCTCCCAATGTTTCTATTGCGCCATCTATTATTTTACTTGTTGCTTCAAACACACCATTATTCTCGATGACAATCTTGCATGCCTTTCGGAACATCTCCTCCGAAAGTTGTGTGGCCATAATGGAATCTATTTTGTCATCACTGTACTGACGTGATTCCTTTAACCTCTGACGGCGAATTGGCTCACTCGTATAAATATACCACAACTCATCACAAATTTCATCATAATGTTCTTCAATTAATAAAGCAGCTTCCAGGAAAAATAATTTTGCACCTTTTTCTTTCTCCCGTGAAATACGTTTTTGAATTTCTGTTTTCACTGCCGGGTGCATAATTCCATTTAGCACAGATAACTGTGTCTCATCTCTAAACACAATCTGCCCCAAATCTTTTCTATTAATAGTTGTGTCTTCATTCAAAATGCAGGTGCCAAAATGTTCTACAATTTCCTTGTAACATTTCTGACCCGGTTTCTGCAATTCCCATGCAACTTGATCTGCCTGGCAAATCACCCCATGATGCTTCTCTTCCAAATAAGAAAGCACTCGGCTCTTTCCAGAGCCAATGCCTCCTGTTATTCCTATTACTTTCATTATTTTGCCTCGTACCAATTTTCACCAACATGCATGTCCACGCTAAGCGGCACCAATAAGGACGCTGCATGTTCCATCTCATATGCTAAAATTTCCTTTACCTGTTCTACCTCATCAAGATGTGCTTCAATCAGAAGTTCATCGTGTACCTGCAACACTAAACGGGATTTCATTTGAGCTTCTTTTAAGCGTCTGTTCACGCCAATCATGGCTATCTTCATAATATCAGCAGCCGTCCCTTGGATCGGTGAATTCATAGCAACACGCTCACCAAAGGCACGCTGCATAAAATTGCTTGATGACAACTCCGGAACCGGTCTCCTTCTTCCAAACAAGGTCACTACATATCCGTTTTCCTTTGCATGGGCCACCGTATCATCTAAAAAGGTTTTGATACCCGGATAGGTCTTAAAATAATTTTCAATATACTGAGCCGCTTCTTTCTTGGTGATACTAAGGTCTTCACTGAGTCCAAAAGAACTAATTCCATACACAATCCCGAAGTTTACAGCCTTGGCATTTCTACGTTGCAAATCGGTCACTTCATCAAATGGAATATGAAATACCTGAGAAGCCGTAATCCTGTGAATGTCACGAGCCTCTTTATACGCATTGATTAACTGTTCGTCTCCGGAACAATGTGCCAGAATACGAAGTTCAATCTGAGAATAGTCCGCATCTACAAACACATAGCCACTTTCCGGAATAAAAACTTTACGAATCAATCGTCCCAATTCCATACGCACCGGAATATTCTGAAGATTCGGTTCTGTGCTGCTGATTCTTCCGGTAGCTGTAACAGTTTGATTAAACTTTCCATGAATACGTCCATCTTCATTAATATAGTTTGCTAATCCATCTGCATAAGTTGATTTTAATTTTGTCAATTGACGATACTCTAATATCTCCGACACAACAGGATATTCCGGAGCTAGTTTTTCTAAAATATCTGCTGATGTAGAATAGCCCGTCTTTGTCTTCTTTCCATGTGGTAGACCTAATTTTTCAAATAGAATTACCCCTAATTGTTTTGGAGAATTGATATTAAATGTTTCCCCTGTCTGCTCATAAATGTGTTTCTCTACTTCGATAATTCGATTTCCAAGCTGTTCTCCATATATTTTCAGTGCATCTGCTTCGATTTTAACCCCATTTGATTCCATATCATAAAGGGTAAATACAAGGGGCATCTCTATCTCGTCAAACAATTTTTTCATGCCTGCTTCTTCCAACTTTTTGCTAAGTTTTTCATAAGAAGCATAGGCAGCATAAGCTTCATAAAATGCCTTTTGTTCTTCATCCGCTTTTGCATCTAATAAAATGTCAAGTTGCTCTCTTAAAACATCCATAAAATCATAGTCGTTCTTCAATGGATTTAACAGGTATGCAGCCACAATTGCATCAAAGCAAGCTTTTTGCTTCACATTTGGAATATTCTTTAACGCCTCTTTTACATGGAACATAGAGAGCACTTCCACTTTCTTGGAAAGTTCTTCAATTTGTCCAAGCAAGTAATCAATGGAAATCCCTGCATCTGTTGTAAGCAAATAAATATCATTTGTTCCAAAGGAAATTCCCACTCCCGTAAGTCCTGCTTCAATCACAAACAATGGTAACACATTTTTTGTATCCTTATAGAAGGAAATTCCAACCATTTTTTGAGTCGCTGCTTTTGCAAAAATCCCATCCACCTCTGCTCTATTTGAAATAGTTACGAAACTATCTTCTAACTTATTTGCCGGAGCAGATACTTCAAATCTTGATAAAAGATTTTTAAACTGAAGTTTTTGGAAGAACACATAGGCTTCTTCTGTATACAAATCACCCAATCTTGCTTCTTCTAACTCATATGCAAAATCTGCGTCTACATTGATTGTAGCAAGGACTTTACTAAGCTGTGCCAAATCATAGTGTTCCTTAAGAGCATTACTTGCACGCGGCGGTTTTATCTCTTCCACATGAGCAAATGCATTTTCAATGGAACCATATTCTACAATGAGCTTTGTAGCTGTCTTTTCACCTACGCTTGGTACTCCCGGAATATTGTCCGAAGAATCTCCCATCAAAGCTTTTAAATCAATAAATTCCTTTGGTGTCACTTCATAACGAGCCTTTACATCTGCCGCATAATAATCCTCTACTTCTGTCTTGCCACCTTTTGTCTTAGGAATACGAATCTTTACTTTTTCTGTGGCTAACTGAAGCAAATCACGATCACCGGAGATGATAGAAACGTCCATTCCCTGTGCTTCACATCGCTTTGAAAGTGTTCCTAAAAGGTCGTCTGCTTCCAGACCAGCCTGCTCAATAATCTTCACGCCCATGGCCTTTAAAACTTCCTTCATCACAGGCACCTGCTGGCGTAATTCCTCCATCATTGGCTTACGCGTTCCTTTGTAATCCGCAAACATCTCATGGCGGAATGTTGGAGCATGCACATCAAATGCAACGGTCAGATATTCTGGCTTTTCCTCTTCTAAAATTTTAAACAGAATATTTAAAAAACCGTAAATAGCATTGGTGTGAAGCCCTTCTGAATTTGTTAAATCCGGAACTCCATAAAATGCACGGTTCAAAATACTATGTCCATCAATCAAAACGATTTTATTGCTCATTTGTTGACTCCTTTATCTTTTTCTATTTCATTTCATCATACAAAATTCTCTTGTTTAGTATAACTCTCCAAATACTTCCTTACACAGTTCATGACAATATTCCAGACTAAATATGGAATCTTTTTTTATTATTTGATTTTGTGATGCCAATTCTTCTGTGTAATTTGTTAATTTATAAGTTGTAATCTCCTGAGTACCATATAAAAGTTGAGTCACTAACGGTTCCACTCCATACTCCTTTATATATACCTCTCCCGTTTCTTTTTTTCCAACTGTTACTTTCGCCATTCCACCAATCATACGATCTGCCGTTCCTCTTCCACTGTCTGATGTAGAATTAATAAAATTGCCCAAGGAATAGTAGACTAGCATCTGTTGGCCATTTTCATTTGTAAGCATTTCTACCGGTTGAATATAATGAGGATGTGTCCCAATTACCAAATCAACACCATTTTCCAAGAAAAGTTTTGCCCAATACTCCTGCTCCTGGGACTGATTATGTTTATACTCGGTACCCCAGTGCGGACAGACTACAACAAAATCTGCCTGCTCATTTGCTTTTTGCAAATCTGCCAATACTTTGTTCTCCTCTAGCATGGCAACTGCAAATGGCATATCGGAAGGTGTGGGCATCCCATTTGTTCCATATGTGTAGTTTAGAATTGCAATTTTTACTCCATCCTGCTCGTGTATGTAAATATGGTTATCGTATGCTTCCTGGCTTTCAAACACACCAAGAACAGCCACCTCTTTATGATTCTCCTTCCAGAAATTCATGCAGTTCACAAGGGCTGTTTTTCCTCTGTCAAGAGTATGGTTTGTTGCATGTAGTATCACATTAAATCCAGCTTTAGCCAGAGCGTCTCCAACTTCATATGGACCATTGAAGTTTGGATATCCATAAAGGCCGATTTCTGTTCCTCCCAGAATAACTTCCTGATTTGCAATCGCAATATCTGCCTCTTGCACATCTTCTATTACATTCGCAAATAAGTGATCGTAATTGTATGTACCGTCAGATAATCTGCCACTTTCCTGCACATTGTCATGTAGTAGAATGTCTCCAACCATTACAATGTCTATTTCAGGTTCTACATATATTTCTTCTTTTTGAACCGGCTCTTGCTCACTACTTATTTCACCGGAAACCTTCTGTGGTTCATTCTCATTCTTATGATGATTTGCACATAAAAAACATAAAACGACAATTCCAATAAGAATCAGTACTCCTCCAAATGTAAGTCGTCTGATTCTACGTTGTCTTAATCTCTTTTTCTTTAAGCGTTTCCTACGAAGTCTTTCTCTTTCGTCCATAAAAACTTCTCCTTTGTCTCACATAGGATTATTGTACTATAAATCATAGAATTTTGCACTAAAAAAAGAGTTCGCTTGCGAACTCTTACGCGAGGCGCGATTGCGAAGCAACTTCTACCTTTTCCGCGCCTCTGCGATCCTCACGGAGTGTTTTTTTGTATAATAGGAAATTCCTATTATAAAAAAAAACCCTTGGAAAATTCCAAGGGTTTATGCCGGCAGCGGGACTTGAACCCGCACGTGGTTGCCCACAACAGATTTTGAGTCTGCCTCGTCTGCCATTCCGACACGCCGGCATGTTTAGAACACTAGGTGTTCCAAACGACTTGATTATCATAACCTATTATCAAATGACTGTCAACTATTTTTTTAATTTTTCTCCAATTTCAAAACAATCAAATGTTGCGAAATAATCTGCCGGAGTCTCTGCTCTACGAATCAACTTTGCAGTTCCATCTTCTTGCAATAAAATTTCTGCTGATTTTAGTTTTCCATTGTAATTGTAGCCCATTGCAAATCCGTGTGCTCCTGTATCGTGAATCACAAGAAGGTCACCCATATCAATCTTTGGTAACATACGGTCAATTGCAAACTTATCATTATTTTCACAAAGAGAACCCGTTACATCATATTTATAATCACATGGTTCGTTTTCTTTTCCCATAACTGTAATATGATGATATGCCCCATACATTGCCGGACGCATCAAGTTTACTGCACATGCATCACATCCGATGTATTCTTTATGTGTATGCTTTTCATGGATTGCTTTTGTAACAAGGCAACCATATGGTCCCATCATGTAACGCCCCAATTCTGTGTAAATCGCAACATCATCCATTCCTGCCGGAACAAGTACTTCTTCGTATGCCTTGCGCACACCGTCTCCAATTACATAGATATCATTTGCTTGTTGCTCAGGACGATATGGAATGCCAATTCCACCAGACAAATTGATAAACTTGATATGTGCGCCTGTTTCTTTATTTAATCGCACAGCCAATTCAAACAAGTCCTTTGCAAGCATTGGATAGTATTCATTTGTTACTGTATTACTTGCCAAAAATGCATGAATCCCAAATTCCTTCGCACCTTTTGCCTTCAGAACCTTAAATGCTTCAAAGATTTGTTCTGTGGTCATACCATATTTGGAATCACCAGGGTTGTCCATAATATCATTACTAACTTTATAGATTCCGCCCGGATTATAACGGCAGCTGATGGTTTCCGGAATATAACCGATTGTCTTTTCTAAGAAATCAATATGTGTGAAATCATCTAAATTGATGATTGCACCCAATTTAGCTGCATAAGCAAATTCTTCTGCCGGCGTGGCATTAGAAGAAAACATAATATCTTCTCCCACTGCACCAATTGCCTCGGATAGCATCAATTCTGTATAAGATGAGCAGTCACAACCACAACCATATTCTCTTAAAATATTAATCAAAAATGGATTTGGAGTTGCCTTTACTGCAAAATATTCTTTAAAACCTTTATTC
The DNA here is from genome assembly GCA_045648725.1 of Faecalimonas sp. Lineage (GTDB taxonomy): Bacteria > Bacillota > Clostridia > Lachnospirales > Lachnospiraceae > Faecalimonas. Next base: position 4,416 of record JAZRON010000081.1, on the reverse strand, counting down.
CATGAAAATGCTTCCTTTAACGCCTTTACATTTTCACGAATTCCCTTCTCATCATATAAATGAAATGGAGTTGGATAGTCTTTTATGATTTGTTCTAATTGTTCTTTTGTAACAAAAGGTACTTTATTCATTTTACTTTTCTCCCTTCGTAAAACTATAGTTAGAACTTTACCACTTTCCACGCTTTTAAGCAATATTTGTTTTCAATTTTTGTCATAAAAAAGGGAACCAGTCTAACTGATTCCCTTCGTTGTTGTGTTGTGTGTCTGTATAAATTTCAATAACTTCAAAATTACTTTCTTAATCCTAATCTTTCGATTAATGAACGGTATCTTTCGATATCTGTTTTCTTTAAGTAAGCAAGTAAACCTCTTCTTTGACCTACCATTTTAAGAAGACCTCTTCTTGAGTGGTGATCCTTTGGGTTAACTTTGAAGTGTTCAGTTAACTCGTTGATTCTTGCTGTTAAAACAGCTACTTGAACCTCTGGTGAACCTGTGTCGCCTTCTGTTCTGGCATATTCAGCCATGATTGCTTGTTTCTTTTCTTTAGAAATCATTTTTTGTTCCTCCTATTTTCTTTATTGTGTTAAATAAACGCCTGGCATTAAGTAACGGTTGGAGTTTCCAATTACCGAACACCGGCTATTTTTCAACCTTGTTGATTGTATCATAACTTAATTGTGGTGTCAAACTATTTTTTCACTAAACGATACTGGTATCCAAGTAATTCCTCTGCTGTAGTAACATTCCCTTTTTTCAACTCTTCTTTGATATAAGTACTGCTGATTTCTCTTCCTTGATACTGCTTCTTTTCGATTGCTTCTACTTGAAAGTTATATTTTTCACCATAATCTTTCAACATCTGCACATCACCTCGCCTATTGTATCCAAAACGAAAATCAGTTCCGACCACAATATATTTGGCATGGAATATTTTCACCAAAATATCCTCAACAAATGCTTCCGGCTCCATTTTTGCAATGTTATCCACAAAAGGACACTCTACAAAATAATCCACCCTGCCATCTAACTTGGCTGCCTTTTCTTCATTTGTAAGAAGACGTTCATAAACCACATTCTGTTTTTCATACAAAGGTGTCATATCAAATGCAAATACTACACCATCCACCTCGTGCTGTTTTTGATGTTCTATCACACGACTGATTAAAAGTTCGTGTCCCTGATGAAGACCATCAAATTTCCCCAGTGTAATCGCTGTTCTGTTATCATTCTTGTAGTTATCTATTCCTTTGATATACTGCATTTATCTTCCTCGTATCATCAATTATTCCTATCAAAAAACATTTTTACGATTTGGAACATCCATTTCTCTTTGCAGAATGCATAAATTGCAATAAATGTACCGTCTTCGTCATAAACTCGAACCTGCTTCCCATCAGTAAGTGTAATTCGTTCACAAATATGCTTTGGCATAAACATATTTCCATTATAAGCAAATGCCGCAAATTCCTTCTTTAATGTGACTGGTTCGTATTCTGAAAACATAGCATCAATTGGAACTAATATCTCTTCCAATCGTCCTGCTTCTTTCAACTCGGTCACTTGCTGCAATGTAAAACTGTCTGCAAGTTCAAAGCGACTTACTTTGGTACGAATTAATTCCTCCATACAAGCACCACATCCTAGTTTCTGCCCAATATCGTGGCAAAGGGTTCGGATATAGGTTCCTTTAGAGCAGGATACTTCCATTCGCACACGTGGTAAATCCATCTCTATAATCTTAATTCCATGAATCACCACCGGTCTTGCTTTTCTTTCTATTTCAATTCCTTGACGAGCAAGCTCATATAACTTTTTACCATTCACTTTTAATGCAGAATACATTGGTGGCACCTGCATATAATCTCCTACAAATTCCCCAATGCATTTTATTACAGCATCATTGTCAATGCCTTCTACAGCCACTTCAGAAAGCACTTCTCCTGATATATCTTGTGTATCCGTTGTCTTTCCCAGAAGCATAACTGTTTCATAAGTCTTATCTTTATCTGTGAGCATGTCACAGAGTTTGGTCGCCTTTCCAAGACAGACCGGAAGAACTCCGGTGGCGTCCGGGTCTAATGTCCCCGTATGTCCGATTTTCTTCTGACCCACAATTCCTCGAAGCTTTGCAACCACATCATGGGATGTAAATCCCTTTTCTTTATTGATATTAAGTACTCCGTGTAGCATAATCTTATCCTTATTACAATTGTATCTCAATTTGTCCTATTATACGTTCCACAACGTCCTGAACTTGACCATTCATAGTAAAACCGGCCGCCTTTTTGTGACCGCCGCCGCCAAAATAACCTGCCACTTTACTCACATCCACATCACCGGATGCCCGCAGGCTCACTTTGTATTCCTGTTCACCGATTTCATATAAGAAAATAGCAACTTCAACTCCTTGCGTTACCCGCAACTGACTTACGATTCCTTCCAAGTCTTTTGGAATTACGCCATGAAAGTTCATGGTTTCCTTTGAAATTGCCGAGACAATACATTTTCCATCTAAGGTTAAAGTGCTTTCTAGCAAAGCTCTTCCTAATATCTGATTTTGGGCATAGGTTTTCTCATAATATGTTTTGTCGATAATCTCATTTGCACGAATTTTTTTCCGCATCAAATCAGCGGCAATTTCCATAGTTTCAGGAGATGTGCTGGAATACTGGAACACACCTGTATCATGTACAATCCCCATGTAGAGACATTCAGCAATCTCTGTTGTGAGTTTCTCTCTCTCAAGCAAACGATACACCAATTCTGCTGTAGAACTTGCTTCCGGAATAATATAATTTTCATCGGCAAACGCTAAATTGCTTATGTGATGGTCCACACAAAAGGTAGTCTTCGCCTGTTCAAAAAGGACACCTGAAAACCCAAGACGATTCGCATCGCCACAGTCCAACGCAATAAACAAATCGTAGGATTTTATTTCACTTACTTCGCTTTTAATCTCTTTTGTAATCGGAAGCATTTCCTTAAAGCATTCCGGAATATCTTCCAAAAATACATCTACATCAATTCCTTCAAAATGATTCTTAAGATATTGGTATAAACCCATACAGGAACCAACACAATCGCCATCGGGTCTAATATGTCCCCCGATGGCAACTGTTTTTGCTTGCATCAAAACGCGATTTAACATTTATTCCACTTCCTCATTTTTTAAATCTTTTGTCACATCGTCAATCTTCTTTGACATTGCAACTCCGTAGGCAATGGATTGGTCTAATACAAATTGGATGGATGGCGTATTTCTCATATTTAAGTTTCTAGCCAATTCTCGGCGGATATAACCTTCCGCACTCTGCAACCCTTTTACTGTATCAGCCTGTGCTTTTTCATCGCCAAATACACTGATATATGCTTTACACGTCTTTAAGTCCGGAGCAACTTCCACTGCTACAACAGAAGTCATAGGAGCAACTCGCGGGTCTTTGATGCCCCCGCGAATAATGTTGCTAAGTTCTCTTTGAACTTCTACGTTAACTCTTGTATTCTTAATACTGTTCTTTCTCAAATCAATCCCTCTTTTCTGCGTTTCAGACTATCTTGGTACCTCTACCATCTTGAACGCCTCTACTTGGTCGCCTTCTTTGACATCATTGAATTTTTCGAACACAAAACCACATTCATATCCTGCTTTTACTTCTTTTACGTCATCTTTAAAACGTTTCAAGGAAGCAAGTGCACCTTCATGAATCACAATACCATCTCTGATAATACGTGCAGAACATCCACGTTCAAACATACCATCTAATACGTAAGAACCTGCGATTGTACCAACACCAGAAGCCTTAAATGTCTGACGAATTTCTGCATGACCAAGTACTTTTTCTTCAAATACCGGATCAAGCATACCCTTCATTGCAGCCTGCACATCTTCAATTGCATTGTAAATTACGCGATACAAACGAACATCTACATTTTCACGATCTGCTGTATCTTTTGCCACTGCATCCGGACGAACATTGAAACCGATAATAATAGCATTAGAAGCAGATGCCAATGTAACGTCAGATTCATTGATTGCACCAACTCCACCGTGGATTACTTTTACAACAACTTCGTCGTTTGATAATTTCACTAAACTTTGTTTGATTGCTTCTACAGAACCTTGTACGTCTGCTTTTACGATAATATTTAATTCTTTCAGGTTACCTGCCTGAATTTGACTAAATAAGTCATCCAATGACATCTTAGATTTTGTCTCATCTAATAGTTTAACCTTATTCTGTGAAATAAATGTCTCTGCAAAGTTTCTTGCTTCTTTTTCATTTCCACATCCTACAAATACTTCACCTGCATTTGGAACGCTGTCTAAACCAAGGATTTCTACCGGAGTAGATGGACCTGCTTCTTTTACACGTCTTCCCTTGTCATCCATCATGGCTCTTACCTTACCATG
>JAZRON010000080.1:0-29400 GCA_045648725.1 Faecalimonas sp. | reverse complement strand
GTAGAAATGAAAGTTTCTGAAATCATCACAAAATTAAACGAACTTGGTGGAAAACATGGTATTGGTATTGTTGATATCGTAGAAAACCGTGTAGTTGGTATGAAATCTCGTGGTGTATACGAAACTCCAGGTGGAACAATCCTTATGGAAGCACACCAACAATTAGAGGAATTGGTATTAGACCGTGCTACTCTTGAAGTAAAGAAAGATATGGGTAACAAATTTGCGCAAATCGTTTACGAAGGAAAATGGTTCACACCACTTCGCGAAGCAGTTCAGGCATTTGTAACATCTACACAGGAATATGTAACTGGTGAAGTGAAATTCAAACTTTACAAAGGCAATATCATTAAAGCCGGTACTACTTCTCCATACACACTTTACAATGAGTCATTAGCAAGTTTTACAACCGGTGATTTATATGACCACCATGATGCAGACGGATTCATCACATTATTCGGACTTCCACTTAAAGTTCGTGCAATGAAGATGGCTGAAGTTGAAGCAAATAAATAATTCAAACAAGAAAGGTCCTAGCATTTAATTTGCTAGGACCTATTTTTCACTCTGTGACAGATGTGGGAGTTCCCATTCTTCAAAGCACTTCTCGCATCACTCTCATCGCATTTCCATGCCAAAACTTCTCAAGCTGTCTGTCGTTGAACTTCCGTTTCTTAAGCGCGTCATATAAAAGATTCATCTCGCCAATATTCCGAAGTTCCAATTCGCCCTGATCAAATCCATCAAAGTCTGTTCCAATGGCAACAAAATCCTCGCCACCCACATAAAACAGATGCTCTATGTGACGAATCAAATCATCTATGTTTGCCATGCCGCTTTCATTTATAAAATACGGATACAAATTCAGTCCGGCCACTCCGCCTTTTTCTGCCAATGCACGAATCATTTCGTCAGTCAAATTTCTAGGATGATTACTAAGAACTCTTGCATTAGAATGGGAGGCAACCACTGGTTTCTTGCTATACCTTAGTACATCCCAAAATCCACCGTCAGACATATGAGACACGTCGATTATCATACCCAATTCATTCATACGCTCTACGGTTTCAATCCCAAATGGTTTCAGACCTTTTTTCATTACTTCTCCATCAAGACTGTTTGGATACCCCATACAATTCTCCTCGTTCCAAAGAAGGGTCATAAGACGTATGCCCTCTTCATATAAACAATCTAGCCTGTTTAAATCGCCCTCTACTACTCCACCTTCTTCTACTGTCAAAAATGCTGCTATTTTTCCAAGAGATTCACACTTTAAAAGTTCCTCATAGGATTTCACTAATGTAATTTCTTCCGGATATTTCCCAATCTGATTCTTCGCAAACACTATCATGTCCAACACATACTGATAGCCTTTTGAAAATCTATCTTCCCCTTGAAATCTTCTCATATTAATAAAGCATGCAAAAAATTGTGCCATACTGTCAGCTTGTTTTAACTTGTGTAAATCAACTCCCAGTTCATTTCTCTCTAAATCCATATTTCCTCTTCGAAACAATTCGAATATGGTATCACAGTGCATGTCAATTAATCTCATATTTTTCCATCTCCCTGCATAAGTACTATTATTCTAGTCTACCCTATTCTAGAAAGGAAGTATATATGAAAACGAAAATTGGAATTATTATTTGTGGTCTTATAGACAGTAAACAATTTGTGACCGATGCCTATATTCAAGCTGTAAAATCCGTTGGAGGACTACCTGTTATCCTTCCCCTCGTAAAATCGAAAACGGTAATTCAAGACTATGTGTCCTTGTGTGATGGTTTCCTCTTCTGTGGCGGCGGTGATATTACCCCTCTTCTCTTTGGTCAGGAACCGGATTATGGTATCGGTGCAACGGACATTACATTGGATTTGTTTCAGATTCGCCTTATGAAAGAAATCTTAAAAGCAGAAAAACCGGTGCTTGCCATCTGCCGCGGCATGCAGGTAATGAATGTGGCTTGTGGTGGTTCCATTTATCAAGATTTAAACGAAGTGGAATTCGAAACCATCAATCATATGCAGACCAGCCTTTCCCGCAAGGACATCAGTCACAAAGTGTTTTTCAAATCGAAAACCCGGCTTCACCGCATGTTTGGAGACTTTGTATTTACAAACAGTTTTCACCATCAGGCCATAGACCGCCTTGGCTTCGGACTCATTATCTCAGGAACTACAGGTGATGATATTATAGAGGCAATAGAAATGCCATCGCACACCTTTGCAGTTGGCGTACAATGGCACCCAGAAAGCATGTTAACTTCTGCCCCTAATATGAAGCAGTTGTTTCATGCCTTGATTCATTATGCAAAACCAGACTAGATAACCTTAGTGGTCCACTTCGTGCAATCCCATACTTCGCTGACCACATCGCGATAGAACTCTGGTTCATGACAGATTAACAGAACACTGCCTTTGTATTCCAGAAGGGCACGTTTTAATTCTTCTTTTGCGTCTACATCCAAGTGGTTCGTAGGCTCGTCCAGAAGTAAAATATTAGTTTCACGATTGATTAACTTGCAAAGACGTACCTTTGCTTGTTCTCCACCACTCAGTACACGCACCTGACTTTCAATATGTTTTGTAGTCAATCCGCATTTAGCAAGGGCAGAACGCACCTCATACTGGGTAAAGGACGGGAACTCCTTCCAAATCTCATCAATGCAGGTCGTTGAATTATCAGGTGCACCTTCCTGCTCAAAATAGCCAATCATAAGGTTTTCACCAAGTTCTACGCTTCCGCAGAGGGGATTGATAAGTCCCAGAATACTCTTTAACAGTGTGGTCTTCCCAATACCATTTGCACCTACTAGGGCAATCTTCTGACCTCTTTCCATGGATAAGGTAAGTGGTTTTGAAAGTGGTTCGTCATAACCAATCACCAAATCTTTTGTCTCAAAAATGTATCTGCCAGGCGTTCTTCCCACCTTGAAATTAAATTCCGGCTTTGGTCTTTCTGCAGCAAGTTCGATCACATCCATTTTATCCAACTTCTTCTGGCGAGACATTGCCATATTTCTTGTGGAAACACGCGCTTTATTTCTTGCAACAAAGTCTTTGAGTTCGCTGATCTCCTGTTGTTGACGTTTGTATGCGGCCTCCAATTGGGCTTTTTTTACAGCATACACTTCTTGGAAATGGTCGTAATCCCCGACATAGCGATTCAGCTCTTGGTTTTCCATATGATAAATAATGTTGATTACTTCATTTAAAAATGGAATGTCGTGGGAAATCAGTACAAACGCGTTCTCATATTCAATCAAATAGCGTTTTAACCAAGAAATATGCTCTTCATCCAAATAATTGGTAGGCTCGTCCAATAGCAAAATGTCCGGCTTTTCTAATAAAAGTTTTGCGAGCAACACTTTTGTTCTTTGCCCGCCACTAAGGTCCGTTACATCACGATCAAGTCCGATGTCCAAAAGCCCCAACGCCCTTGCTACCTCTTCCACCTTAGAATCAATCACGTAAAAATCATGTTGGTCTAGCAAATCCTGAATGGTTCCCGTTTCCTCCATAAGGCGGTCCATTTCCTCTGGTGTGGCATCTCCCATGTCTTCAAACATCTGATTCATATCTGCTTCCATTTCATACAAATAGGAAAACGCAGATTTTAAGACATCACGGATGGTCATCCCCTTTTCCAGAACGGTGTGTTGATCAAGGTAACCTACACGAACATGCTTCGCCCATTCAATTTTCCCCTCATCCGGTTGAAGTTTTCCTGTCACAATATTTAGAAACGTGGATTTCCCTTCTCCATTTGCACCAACCAGTCCAATATGTTCCCCTTTCAGCAAACGGAAAGATACATCCCCAAAAATCGCGCGATCACCAAATCCATGGGATAAGTGTTCAACATTTAATATACTCATATTTGACTCCTTAAAATAGGAGCCTCGTTTCACGACGCTCCTTCTTTTTTATTTATTTTCCAGCGTAACTCCTTGCTCCGAAAAATGTGCAACTTTATTACAAATTTCCAAAGCCTTCATTCTGTGAGTTACAATCACTACCGTCTTATCTGTCATTTTCTTCAGATTTTCCAACACTTTACATTCTGTAGCCTCATCCAAAGCGCTAGTTGCTTCGTCCAAGAGCAGAATCGGGCAATCTGAGAACACAGCTCTTGCAATGGCAAGTCTCTGCATTTGTCCTTCCGAAAGTCCCTGACCCTTCTCTCCAAGTATGGTATCTATACCCGCTTCTAATTCTTCCACAAAGTCCCATGCGCAAGATATTTCCAGTGCCTTTCTTATCTTGGCGTCCTGAGTCATATCCTCTTTATTGGCAAACGAAACAATTTCACGAATAGAACCACTGATTAAATGGTTTCCTTGAGGAACATAAGTAAATAACCTACGCCATTTGCTGGTCAGCTCTACACTGTCCTCTCGCTGCAATAGTAAGCGCCTTCCCTCATCTAATGGATACAAGCTCATAAGCAATTTTAACACAGTGGATTTTCCACATCCTGACTGACCTGTAAGTGCAACATAATCACCTTTTGCAATCTCCATGGATAAGTCTTTCAAAACCACTGTCACATCTTCACAACCATCCAATGGTCGATAGGTAAACCCTAGGTGTTCCAAAGAAATTCCTTCAAATTCTTTGCTGTAAAAATCTTGTATCTGGCATAAATCTTTTGTGCCTTCTGTACAATCCTCAGAAAATTCTTCTGCTTCCATCAGACGCTCTGCACTTGCCACCATTGCATAGTAACGCGGTAAAAATCCGGTTATATTCGCAAATGGAGACTGAATCTGTCCAATCAACTGTAAAATCGCAGTAAACGTACCGTAGGTAATAGTTCCCATTAAGATTCCATATCCACAATAGGCAACGCCTCCCAACAAGTAGATTCCATTCATAGCCACAGAAAATCCCGTATTGCACACATTAGAAAAACGTGTCTTTTTCAGACGTGCTGCCTGATGTGCCTTCATCTTCCTTCTGGCTTCTTCACTACTCTGTTCCTCTACCGCAAATGCTTTCAATACTAACAGACTACTAATATGTTCCTGTAAATGTATTCTTAATTCTCCATCCTTCTCCTGCACATTTTTGTGAAGTCGTTTTAGGAGTTTTCGAAATACATAGGTAAATAAAAGCATAACCAATCCACCCGGAACCAAAATCCATACAAAATTAGGTTCCAGCACCAGAATCATGGCAAAAGCTGCTGCCATTTTAACAAGAAGGCCGATTAATCTCGGAAGAATTTCCACAATGCCATTTGCACAAACAATGGTATCGGAAGTCAAACGGTTCATCCATTCTGCAGAATGTACATTCATTACAGAAGAAAAATCCTTCTTCAGAAGATTCTGAAATAACCTCTCTTTACATGCATTTTCCAGACTGGTTCGTAAATATTCTTCTAAATATCGGTCTGCGGCCCGCATAATAATCTGTAAGCTCACTACTCCGATAATCACACCCACATATAATAAAAAGCCGTTTCGGTTCTTCGCAACGGCTTCATCAATTGCATTACGAAGTAAGAGTGCATATATAACTCCACTGACACTCAAAAACGTCTGCAGGAACACTAAAATCCCAACATAACGCTTCCTAGTATCTGTAATATCATACAACCACTTTACTTCTTTGTTTACTAATTTATTCTTCACTTTGTTCCACATCTTGTTCTACTATTACTTCCTCTGTATCCTGAACGCCGTTGATTTGGTCCTCCCATTTTTGGAACACACTACTATATATCTTTGCACACAAATAGATTGGCAGTGACAATCCAAAAATAAACGCAAACCAATACCAACTTATAGGTAATAACAACCACACTGCAACAAATCCTATAACTATAGCAAGCATTCCCAATGTACGCAAAAGATATCTGCAAGCAAAAAAGAATGCATTTTTTATGGTCGCCAAAATCGGATTTGAAAATCTAGATTGCATCGGGAACAACCACATGGTAGTCAGTGCAATAAAAACCATCACGGAACCGATTACAATCTTTAAAATCGTCCCCATACCCTTATCCGGATAATACATAAAAGCAAATACACTTAGAAGTGCTGCTGCTATCCATATGATCCAAATGATTGTACTCTGCAATAAATTATTTTTAAAAGATCTAAAAAAGTTCCTTACAACATAATTATCTGTATCACGATGCATTTTCAAAGCAGTATAGTGAGCCGCCGTAATGGATGCCCCAATTGTAACAATAGGTATACAACAAATCAGTGTAAGTATATTCAAAATCATGATATCTGAGACTTTCCCTAAAAAGGTCATAATCCCACTGTCGTATTTAAACATTCTTTTCTCTTTCCTCCGCTGTCACTTGTAACATCTTAGAATAATGGTCCCCATGAACCGGTGTCTTCTGACACATTGGTGTCAAGTTCATCCTCTTTGTCCGTATTAGATGGGTGATCCGAATCTTCCTTGTCCAGAGTTCCATCGTTGTCATCGTCGTCATCTTCTACATCCAAAGTTCCGTCGTTGTCATCATCGTCGTCCTTCTTGTCCGGTGTTCCATCCTTGTCAGTGTCTCGATCATCATCCTCTGTAAGTTCCGAAAAATCTATGGTATCTCCACTCTCATCTCCGTCCTCAGGATCCACAACCTGGAGTCCAACTTCATCATCTTTTTCCTCAGAATCTGTTTCCTTTTCATTGTCTGTTTCCTTTTCAATATTCACTTTGTTACCTGATGATTCTTCTGAATCCTTTTTGTTTCCCACACCGATTAGGATTCCAACGAAAATAACAATCAATGCAACTAAAACAGCCACTGTTACTTTCCCTTTTTTTGTTGCCAAAAAACCTTTCATTTGTGCAACCTCCTTAATTTGTTATAAATACGTGCTAATATCCCTCTCAGCCTCATTCGAATGCGGCGCACCGGATATAGGTTCATCCATGTCTTTACATAAAACAGATACCATTTGTCTGTCATCTTCACTGTTTTGTTTTTATAATAAACTTCTTTTACTACTCCTAGCACGGCCTCCTGCGAAATATATTCACATCCAATGCAGTTATCGCCTCTTGTTACATAATAGATTTTACCATCTCTTTCATCAACTCGAATAATACGATGGATAATATATCTTCCATCTGACAAAAGTGCCAAAGGCATATCTCCCACGCTACATGTCCCCTGTACAGGTACAATCAGCACATGAGTGGCATTCTTTTTTCTTTTGTCATGCAAAAGTGGCTCCATGCTTACACCGGAGGTAAATGTAATCACACTTCTTCCTGCCAGCAGTTCATCCTTCAGTTTGACCTGCTCCTTACTCATGCAAGAATCCCGCTTCCCTCATTTTTTGAATGGTCGCTTTTACATCTTTTTCAATAACACAGCGTTCTGCATCATATCTCTCACACATTGCCTCAACTACAGCCTCTTCTGTGGTCTCCTGTTGAAGCAACTCGAAAATATATGCAGCAGTCTCATTGTTGCGTACAATTCCATTAAAACTTTGTGCCGCTTCCCCGGTTGCCACTGCCATATATTCGTCACCGATATTATGTAGAATAAATCCTTCTTTTACCCGCATGTTCCTTTCCTCCAATTGCTTTTTAATATTCTTTCCCTGACATCGCCTCATAAGAAAGCTTCACTGCCTCTTGGGAAATATTACATTTCAAACGATAAAGAGGCTGACTTAATATTCCACTCAGCACTTCTAATGTATGCTTCATCACCTGTGCATCTGTGGTAGTTCGATAGGTCTGCAAATAAATCGTTTGAAGAGCATCCTGCTTAGACACCTTTTCAATCTGATTCTCTTCTGCCTGCTCTATAATGCAGATTCCCTTGAGTGGTAATGCTGTGTTTTTACTTAATCGATGCTTTCCATCCCAAGGCGCTCCGTAAACAGTCATACTTCCGTCTTCGTTCAAATGCAGAAACGGCTTGTCATCATTTACCATGAATGCTCGATCTCCAAAATGTTCTCTCCATAACCGTGTATGTGTAGATTTTCCCGTCCCACTTGGTGCAGTAAAGAGATAAACCTCCCCATCCACCGCAATACACGAACCGTGAAACAACACCGTGTGGTACTTTGGCAGTTGATCTGCAATCTCTCGGTGCACTACCAGCGTCTCCAGATATTTGTCAGAAAATGGTCCAGCTTCTGCTTCCACAACCTTTTCCTTTTCAGCCTTAATATCCTCCGGTGTGACCTCTACCACAATATGGACTTCCTCTGGAATATCTTCTAATAAATATTCCCTGCAAAACTGTTTTGTAGTGTCATAATTGGCGGATACGGAAACCACCTTGTCCGCCAATTTCATATAAAATTTCTCCATATCGTATCCTTATTACTTTTGAACAATATTAATAATTCTGCCCGGAACATAGATTTCTTTTACGATTGTTCCAGTCAACTTGTCTGCAATGACTGCCTTACCGGCTGCAATTGCATCCTCTTTAGAAACATCTGCAGGAACTGTAACCACTGCTCTTGTCTTACCATTAATCTGAACTGCAACTTCGATTTCATCATCTTTCATTGCCGCTTCATCATAGGTTGGCCATCCAGCATTAAATACTGTTCCTTCATGTCCTAATTGCTGCCACAATTCTTCTGCCATATGTGGTGCAAATGGCGCAAGAAGCACCGCAAATGTACTTAATGTTTCTTTATCGATTCCGCCTTCTTTTTTGGAAATTTCAATCAATTTGTTGTTGTATTCCATAAAGCCGGAAATAACTGTATTCAAACTGAAACTGTCCAAACGGTTTGTGATATCGTAAACCATCTTGTTACGAATCTTAATCATCTCTTTTGTAGCTTTGACATCTTTGTCTTTGCTATCCATTACAAGATTCCATACACGATTCAAGAAACGATATACACCATCGATACCACGGTCATCCCATTCAGCATCAAGTTCCGGTGGACCTACAAACAACTCATACATTCTAAGTGAATCACAACCATAGTCTCTTACCAAATCATCAGGAGATACTACATTTCCTTTTGATTTACTCATCTTAATACCATTTTTACCGGTAATCATACCTTGATTGAACAATTTTGTAAATGGCTCATCAAAGTCTACTACTCCAATATCATACAAGAATTTTGTATAGAAACGAGAGTATAACAAGTGAAGAACGGCATGCTCTACACCACCGATATACATATCAACCGGAAGCATCTCATGTGCCACTTCTTTTGATACTAATTCCTCTGAATTGTGGTTATCCACATAGCGAAGGAAATACCATGAAGAGCCGGCCCATTGCGGCATGGTGTTGGTCTCGCGTTTTGCAGGTTTTCCACATACAGGACATGTGGTGTTTACCCAGCTTTCAATACCTGCAAGTGGTGATTCTCCTGTTCCTGTTGGTTCGTAAGAATCTACTTCCGGTAATGTAAGTGGAAGTTGTTCTTCCGGAACCGGTACTGCTCCACAGTCTGGGCAGTGTATAATCGGAATTGGTTCACCCCAGTAACGTTGACGTGAGAATACCCAGTCACGAAGTTTGAAGTTTACAGTTGCTTTTCCGATACCACGTTCTTCAATGATATGTGGTGCTTCTTTCTTAAGCACTGCTGACTCCATACCATTCCATTCACCGGAATTAATCATGGTTCCGGACGCTTCTGTGTAAGCTTCCGTCATATTTTCAATTTCCACACCATCTTTTGCGATTACCTGGATGATTGGAATATTAAATTTCGTAGCAAATTCAAAGTCACGGTCATCGTGAGCAGGTACACACATGATCGCTCCTGTACCATAGTCTGCCAATACATAGTCAGCAAGCCAAATTGGTGTTTTTTCTCCATTCAACGGGTTGATTGCGTAGGAACCTGTGAATACACCTGTTTTTTCTTTATCCTGCATTCTGTCTACGTTTGAACGCATAGAAGAATCGTAGATGTACTTTTCTACTGCTTCTCTTGTTTCATCTGTTGCCAAACTTGCGGCCAACTCATGCTCCGGTGCCAATACCATAAATGTAGCACCATAAAGTGTATCCGGTCTTGTTGTATAGACAGTAATTTTTTCTTCTCTGCCTTCTACCTGGAAATCAACTTCTGCACCGTATGATTTGCCAATCCATTCTGACTGCATCTTTTTAACCTTTTCAGGCCAGTCTAATTTATCCAAGTCATTTAATAAACGGTCTGCGTATTTTGTAATGCGAAGCATCCATTGACGAAGGTTTTTCTTTGTCACATCTGTACCACAACGTTCACATTTACCATTTACAACTTCTTCATTTGCAAGACCTGTCTTACATGATGGACACCAGTTAATCGGAAATTCCTTTTCGTAAGCAAGTCCTTCTTTGAACATTTTTACAAAAATCCATTGTGTCCATTTGTAAAATTCCGGATCTGTTGTATTTACTTCCATATCCCAATCATAAAGTGCTGCAATATCGTTGATTTGATTCTTAATATTCGCAACGTTTTGGGCTGTGGAAATTGCCGGATGTACTCCCATCTTAATTGCATAGTTTTCAGCCGGAAGTCCAAATGCATCCCATCCCATTGGATGAATGATATAGTACTTCTGCAATAATTTATATCTGCTCCATACGTCAGAGATTACGTATCCTCTCCAGTGTCCTACATGAAGACCATTTCCTGATGGATATGGAAACATATCAAGACAATAATACTTTTGTCTCTTTCCGTTCTCATCTTCCTTGACGTTAACAGGGTTCGCTGCCCAGTTTTCACGCCACTTTTTTTCGATTGCCTTATGATTGTAAGGTGTTGCCATAGTTCTCTCTCCTTTTTATTTCAAGACTTGCTCATGCAAAATCATAAAAAAGCCTTTCGGTCTCGAAAGAGACGAAAAGGCTTATCTAATTCTCAAATGACCTCTTGTTATTGTATCATATCCCAGAAATTTGTCAAGAATAATGGCAAATTCATTCGACAAATCCTAATCCATATTATATAATACTAGGAGCTAAAATGATTAAGAGGTATTTTAATATGAAAATAATTTCTATAATGTATAATTTTTTGTGGGGAGATCTGTTTCAGATTCCACTTCCCGGCGGTTCGTCCATTGGAATTTCCCTATTAGTATTGCTCCTAATT
Source organism: Faecalimonas sp. (assembly GCA_045648725.1). Classification (GTDB taxonomy): domain Bacteria; phylum Bacillota; class Clostridia; order Lachnospirales; family Lachnospiraceae; genus Faecalimonas. The sequence goes on along the minus strand of JAZRON010000080.1, from coordinate 18,334 downwards.
CCAACCGGAATTTACTTCACTGCCCGAACCAAGTTCCTTCCAATCCGCTTCTTTCCGGAGATGCTTCGAATCTCTGTAGAAAAACGGTCGAATAAAAATCAAAGTGCATTATCCGGACTGCAAGCATTGATTGTGTCTACCGCTACCCGCGTGGGAATGGGAAACATGGTAGGAGTGGTTGCCGCCGTTTCAGTTGGCGGTGCCGGAGCTGTATTCTGGATGTGGATTACTGCACTTATCGGCTCTTCCACAGCATTTATTGAGGCAACGCTTGCACAGTTACATAACCAAGAAGATCCATTGTATGGTGGATATCGGGGTGGTCCTGCTTACTACATCCACAATTTCTTTGCAAAAGGGAAACGTTATAGCGTGATTGCTATTTTATTCGCATTATCCGGACTCCTTTGCTGGTGTGGTGTCAGCCAGGTAATCAGTAATTCCGTGTCATCTGCCTTCGAAAATGCATTTGGCATTACACCACTTGTCAGCACGATTATACTGGTTGCATTAGCTGCAATCATCGTACTTAGAAAACATGCCACCGTAAAGGTATTGGATGTTATTGTTCCAATTATGGCCGCTTTTTATTTTATCATTGCAATTTTTGTTATCGTGAAAAACATTGGACTTCTTCCAAGTGTATTTACACGCATCTTTGAAGAGGCCTTTGGTATTCGTCAAATCGTTGGAGGTGGCTTTGGCGCTGCACTCATGAATGGAGTAAAACGTGGATTATTCTCAAACGAAGCCGGCTCCGGTTCCGCTCCATGCGCTGCCGCAGCCGCTGATGTAGACCAGCCAGCAAAGGCAGGGCTTTTCCAAGCTTTTGGCGTTATTATTGATACCATTGTCATCTGTAGTTGTACCGCATTTATTATGTTGCTTGCACCACAAGATATGTTAGAAGGACTTAGCGGCATGGAACTTTTACAGACTGCTATGTATCATCATTTTGGACAAGCCGGCGTTGTATTTACAGCAGTTACATTGTGGCTATTTAGTTTCTCTACATTTATTGGAATTTTATTCTATGCCCGTTCCAACGTGGCATACTTATTTGGTGACAACTGGCTCTCTCAAACCATTTACAAAATATTAGCTCTTGTCATGTTATTTATTGGCGGACTTGCAACTTATGAATTCGTATGGGAATTGGGTGATATCGGAATTGGTCTTATGACAATCTTTAATATGATTGTGCTCCTACCAATGTCCGGTCAGGCTTTAAAATCATTGAATGAATATCAAAAACTGAAAAAATCTAAAAAATAAGGTTAAAAATGGGTGTTGGAAAACTCTTTCCAACACCCATTTTATTTTTAGTATTTCATATTTTCAAGTGGTACTAAGTACTGTTCTCTTCTGTTTTCTTGTTCTGCCAGATAAGACTGGTCGTCTGATGCATGAAGTTCTTGCAAATACAAATGATGATTTTTCATAATCGCCTCATTATTTTTCGCAAGCATTAACATGGCAATGCTAGAACATTGGTCTGCCGTACGCTCAAAATAAGTCAACATATCCATAAAAATCAATCCCGAATCAATAGAACAGATTCCCTGACAAAGACGGGCTGTATGTTTATTCTTGAGGAGCAGAACCATATCGTCAATTACTTCTTCTAACGGCTCAATACGACGAGCTGTAGACTGACTATCGTTCTCTAACGCCTCTAGTGTAAGACGTAAAATTTCTTGCACAGCATTTCCTAAAATATCAACTTCCTTCTGTGCTCCCTCTGAGAAGTGCAACTCTGCTTCGTGAAGTTTCTGTGCCATCTCATCAAAATTTGTTGCATAATCACCGATACGTTCAATATCGCGAATACATTGCATCAACATATTTCTCTGACGATTATCAGCTTCCGTCTCAATATTACGAGACATATCAATCAAATAATTATCTGCACTATCTGTAAAACAATCCAATTTTTCTTCTGCTGCAAAAATCTCCTCAGACCGTTTGCTGCTGTATTTTTTAAACTGTTCCAGACTGAGTGCAAGATTTTCTTTTGCTGTTGTCGCCATGGTAATTGCAAACTTTGTCACTTCGCCCAATGCAAGTGTCGGTGCAATCATTAACTTCTTATCAAGCACTGCAAGTTCCGGATATTTTTCTTCAACTTTATCTTCTTCATCTTTTACCAAACTGCATGCAACCTTAACCAAAAGATTAGTAAACGGTAATAAAACAATCGCAGTAATCAGGTTGAATAATGTCTGGAAGTTGGCAATCACGCCACTGTCTACTACACTTTCCCACAAACCAGAGAATCCACCTAAATTGCGAATAATGGTCATTGCAATCATAAACAATATGGTTCCTATTGTATTAAACACAATATGTACAACACCGGTACGTTTTGCATCCTTGGACGAACCGATAGAACATACCATTGCGGTTGTTACACATGTACCTAGATTGATACCCATAATAATCGGGTAAACCAATTCAAATGTCATAACCCCTGTAGACGACAATGCCTGAAGAATACCTACCATTGCAGAAGAACTTTGGACGATTACCGTCAGTACAAGTCCTGTAAAAATGCCAAGTACCGGCATATTACTGAAATAAGCCAACGCATTTGCAAAAGCTTCTGATTCAGAAAGTGGCTCCACTGCTGCTGTCATGGACATAAGACCGGTAAACAAAATACCAAATCCCAATGCGATTAATCCCACATTATTGCTTGCATTCTTCTTAATGAACATAATTAAAATAATACCGATAATCAATGCAACCGGCGCCAGTGTATCCGGCTTGAAGAATGCCAAGATAGAGCCTCCTGATGAATCAATGTCCATCAATCGAATAATCTGGGCCGTTACTGTGGTACCAATATTTGCACCAAGTACAATACTGACTGCCTGACGCAGATTCAAAATTCCTGCACCGATAAGACCAACGGTCAAGACAATGGTAGCCGTAGAACTTTGAATAATCGCTGTCACTACAGTACCTGTTAAAAGTCCTAAGAATGTGTTCTGTGTAAGTTTTCCAAGGACGTTTTTGAGGGCAGTTCCTGAGCCTTGTTTTAGACCATCACCCATGATTTCCATACCATAAAGAAACATGGCAAGACCACCCAAGAGTTTAATACTTGTTAGTATTGCATTCATAATTTTTCTCCTCCGTTAAAAAATAACCTAGCAATATAATCGTATATGAATTGACAGAATTTTACAAGAGGAAAATAAAAAAGACGCCAAACCTTCTCGGTTTGACGCCCTAGTTTCTTATTACGCCATTTGCGCTGCAACTTCAGCTGCAAAGTCATCAACTTTCTTTTCCATACCTTCGCCTACTTCGAAACGAACTACGTTCTTGATTACAAGAGCGCTGTTTACAGACTTAAGGTATGCAGCAACAGTTTGTTTTCCATCTTCTGCTCTTACATATGTTTGATCTAATAAGCAGATATCTTTTAATTGTTTAGCAACACGACCTTCGATTGCACCAGCAAAAATCTTGTTTGCCATGATATTTTCTTTGTCTGCCATAGCCAGAGATACAAGTGTAGCTTTTGCTTCGTCTGAAAGGAAGTTGAATAAATATTTATTATTCTTTTGTTCTTCATAAGTAGCAATATCTGCATCGCTCCAAAGTTTTTCTGTGCAAGCTTTGTCGATTAAAGCAACTAAAACTGGCTTTGGAAGATTTGCTGGATCGTTTAATGAAGATTCAACAGTGATTTCTTTGATTTTTGCAAGGCTTGCATCATCAATATCAGCTCTGCTGATGTATTCTGGTTTCATAGCTGCAACTTGCATAGCAACGTTTGTAAGTGCTTCTTTTACATCTGCCGCACCATCTGCTGCAATGATTACACCACTCTTACCACCTGCATCAAGGTAGCTAGCTACACATTCTCCAGAAACTTTTTCGAATCTACGTACAGATAATTTTTCTCCGATTGTAGCAGTTTTTTCGATTAACTCATCCTTAAGACCATTCATTTCAAGAAGAGCTTCTACATCTTCACCGTTCTTACCTCCATTTAAGCCAGAAACAAGTGCTGTATCAGCTACTAACTGTACAAAAGTTTGGAATAATTCGTTCTTTGCAACGAAGTCTGTTTCAGAGTTAACTTCTGCAACAACTACTTCATTGTTGTTGAATGCAACACGTGTGATACCTTCAGCTGCAATACGAGAAGCTTTTTTTGCCATTTTAGCTGCACCGCTTTTCTTTAATACTTCAACAGCTGCATCCATATCTCCGTTTGTTTCTGTAAGAGCTTTTTTACAGTCCATCATACCTGCGCCTGTCATTTCTCTTAATTCTTTTACCATACTTGCTGTAATTGCCATGATTATTTCCTCCATTATTTGTGTTTTTTCAAAAATGCTTCAACCTTATTTAAGGCTGAAGCATTCGAGTTTCGAAATATTAAGCTTCTTCAGTTGCTTCTACTTCTTCGTATACTTCTTCTGTTACAACATCTTCGTATACTTCTTCTACACCTGTTTCACCTTGGTTAGCTTCGATAACAGCGTCTGCCATCTTAGCAACAATTAATTTAACAGCTCTGATAGCGTCATCATTACCTGGAATTACGAAATCTAATTCTTCAGGATCACAGTTTGTATCAGCGATACCGATAAGTGGAATTCCTAATGTGTGAGCTTCTTGTACACAAATTCTTTCCTTCTTAGGGTCTACGATAAAGATAGCATCCGGAACTCTGTCCATTTCTTTGATACCACCCAAGTTCTTTTCAAGTTTTTCCCATTCTTTTTTGATTTGGATAACTTCTTTCTTAGGTAATACATCGAAAGTACCATCTTCTGACATTCTTTCAATATCTTTCAAGCGGGCAACTCTTCCTTGGATTGTCTTGAAGTTTGTAAGCATACCACCTAACCATCTTTCGTTTACGTAGTACATACCGCAACGTTCTGCTTCTGATTTGATAGCATCTTGTGCTTGTTTCTTTGTTCCTACGAAAAGGATTGTACCACCAGCCTGAGCGATATCAGAGATTGCTTGGTAAGCTTCGTCAACTTTACCTACAGATTTTTGTAAGTCGATGATGTGAATTCCATTTCTTTCTGTGTAGATGTATTCTGACATCTTAGGATTCCATCTTCTTGTTTGATGTCCAAAGTGAACACCTGCTTCGAGTAATTGTTTCATTGAAATAACGTTCATGTTCTTTCCTCCATTTTTTGGTTTTTTTCTTCCATATACTTCCCGCCCTGCAACCGTTCTTTTTGTTCTGCAAAACATATTGAAAACACATTTTACACACTCAAGAATTAGGCACCTGCAAGGATAACCATATATGTGATTTTTTTGCAACATTGGTAGTATATCACACTCGTTCCACAGAATCAACCCTTTTTATCAAGAAAATCCTGTGTTATCTACGCAAAAACGAGGCTGCAAAATGCAACCTCATTCTATATTATTACCAATATCTACGAATTCCGGAAATCGGCTGTGTCGTTCCCATATAAACACTGGCTTCTTTTACATGTTTTCCCGGCTCCGGAGCATGAATTACTCTGTAATTTCCTATGTAAATTGCTACATGACCCGGATAACAAATAACATCTCCCGGAAGTGCATTTTCCAAACCGTTAATTACTTTTCCACGATTCAACTGCTCACGCGAAGTACGTGGAATATTGATACCAACCGCACGATGTGCTGCCTGTGTAAGCCCGGAACAATCAATTCCGGAGCGGGTTGTTCCACCATAAACATACGGAACTCCTATGTAACTTCTTGCCTCTGCCACAATGGCGTGCCCTACGCTGGCATCCCCGGTTCCAGTATAACTTCCGCCACCGCCACTATTAGTTGAACCACTTGAAGAGGAACCAGACTGATTCTGCATAGCTTGTTGTTGGCGCCTTCTTTCTTCTTCTCTTCGTGCCGCTTCTTCCGCTGCCTTGCGAGCCGCTTCCTGAATCTGAGCATCAATATCGGCCACCTTGGATTTCTGCGTCTCCACCATAGAAGCTAAGTTGCTTTTTTCTGTCTCTGCTTTCCCATGAAGCTTCTCTAATTGTTTTTGCTCGCTTTCCAGAGTTGCTTTTAGATTTGTAATCTTCTCTTTCGTTTCTACAAACTTCTGCAGCTCTTTTCGGTCGTATTCATGCATGGTTCGCACATTTTCCGCCGCCTTTAACATATCAGCAAAACTACCCGATTCAAGAATCGTACTAATCATAGAATTATTACCATTCTCATACATGGCCACAATACGACATTTCATCGCCTCGTATTGTTTTTCTTCCTTTTGCTTGGCTTCTTCCAAGTCTGCAGTAGCTCGAATGACTTCTTCCCCCTTTGAAACCATCTGCGCTTCTATCTCATACAGTTCAGCCATTGTATCTTTTAATTGATTCTGAAGAGAAGATAACTCTTGCTGTGCTTTATCCTTTTGATCCTTCAGGCTTCCTCCCGCCGGTGTTGCCTGAACCTGAGTGACAAACAATGAACATACAAGCCCCAACAACAACGCATTTTTTACGATTTTCTTCATGTATTTTTCCCCTTTGTAACATATTTCCCCATATATATTCATTATACCTTTTTCCCCGATGTTTTTCAATTCTTTTAAGGGGATTGGAAGCAATTTCCAAAATCTATTTTTCCATGTGTACCACAATCTGATTAAACGGAATCTCAATTTCATTTTCATCCAAAGTAAACTTAATACTTTCCGTCAGCCTCCACTTTACATCCCAATAGGCTTCCTTTTTCACCCAGCAACGCGCACCAATTACAACTGCACTATCGCCCAATGAATCCACAAATACTGTAATTCCTTCCTCTTGAAGTACATCCTCATCCCTGCGGAATAATTCTTCAATAAGCGCTTTTGCCTTTTTCAGGTCTGCATTGTAGGAAATTCCAACTGATAAATCCACTCTTCTTTTATCCTGTGCAGTCACATTAGTTAGGCTGGTGTTTGCCAGAGAACCGTTTGGAATAATCACAGTCTTGTTATCTACCGTTAACAACTTTGTATAGAAAAGTTGTATCTCTTTTACCGTTCCTTCGCGCCCTTTGTTGTCCTCAATAATATAGTCTCCTACAACAAATGGTTTTAAAATCAGAATCAAAACGCCGCCTGCAAAGTTGGATAAACTTCCTTGCAGTGCCAATCCAATTGCCACCCCACAAGATGCCAACGCAGCCGCTACTGATGTTGTATCCAAGCCAAACTTACTTCCAATTGAGAAAATCAGGATAGCATACAAAGTAAACTTCACCAACGAATCCACAAACTGGCAGACTCCCTTATCCACATTTCCCTTTTCCATAGAAATCTTAATCAATTTTCGTATCCACTTGATTATTTTTGTTCCAACAAAGAACACAACCAATGCCAACACAACACCGATTGCAAAATCAATTAGTACCGGTATTTTATTGCCTATATACTGTGTCAGTTTTCCCACTTCCTGTACAACTTCTTCACTTTCTATCGTTTTTGCTAATACCATTTATTTCCCTCCTATTTTAACGCCATAAATGCGGCCAAATTTCCTCTTTTTCCCTTTGATGCACGATGTGAAAATAATAGCTCGTGATTACAACAAGTACACAAGTTTGTGACTGCAATATGTTCTTTTAAAACACCCGCTTCTGCTAATACAATTTCATTTGCCTTCCACAAATTCAATTGATATTTTCCATTTTCTTTTTTATAATACAACTCTTCCCAATATTTCTTGTCAAAGTGATTGTGAAATTCCACAATCACATCCTCACTAACCTCATAGCAGTCCTGGCAGATGGATGGTCCAATTGCGGCTATTACATCTGCCGGATTTGTTCCATATTCTTCCTTCATTTTCTGCACAGTTGCATAGCCTATCTTCCCTACCGTCCCTCTCCAACCGGAATGGCTAAGTCCAATGGCTTTTCTCACCGGGTCCACAAAGAAAAGTGGCACGCAATCTGCATAAAAAGTAGAAAGACAAAGCCCCGACTCGTCGGTAATCAAACCATCCACATCCTGATAATCCAACAGTCTCGTTATTCCTTTTCCCTTGTCCTCTAATGTAACTTTGCGAACATTCGTGGTATGTGTCTGATGCGAGAATACAAAACTGTCTTCTTCCACATCTAATGCTTTTGCCATCCGTCTAAAATTCTCTCTCACAGCATTTTCATCATCGCCTCGCGTGAAACTGAGATTCATGGTACTGCACATCCCTTCACTCACACCACCTATACGTGTAGAAAAGCCATGTTTTACAATTCCTGTATGTTCCAACAGTGGATAAGATAGATATAACACCTCTCCTACTTGTTTCTCATCAAAAATATGTTCCTGGTTTTTGTATATCATATTTACCACCTTACATCACAAAATCAAATGCATTCTGAATCAATTGAATCTTATCTCCCAAAATTCCTACCACATCAAAACGGACAGAAATATCTTGCAACCCTTTCTTCTTCATATAATACAATGCACATTTACAAATAGTTTTCTGCTTTTGTATAGAAATTGCTTCTAATGGATAACCACTAGAAGCATCTTTTCGGTACTTTACTTCTACAAACACCAAATATCCTTCGTGCATTGCAACAATATCAATCTCTCCCGCACGGGTATAAAAATTGTATTGTAAAATCTGATATCCCTGTGTTTCTAAATAATCTCCTGCTAATCTTTCGTAATCATTTCCCTTACTTCTTTTATTCAATATGACTACCTCGCAGTTACTTGTTTAAATAAAGTTCTTAATAAAGCTTTGTCTATGTATGGGTGTGGCTCCATTCTGCTGAATTGCCTGAATATGCAATGCCGAACCATACCCCTTATTGCTTGCAAATCCATATCCCGGAAGAACCTCTTCGTATTGTACCATCAGACGATCTCTGGTCACCTTCGCAATAATACTGGCCGCTGCAATAGATGCACTCTTTGCATCCCCTTTGATAATAGGTACCTGTCTGATACTCACTTCCGGAATGGTTACAGCATCATTCAGAAGCAAATCAGGACGTACCTCTAATTTTTCAATGGCCATACGCATAGCTTCATAGGTTGCCTGCAAAATATTAATCTCATCAATTCTTTGCGGGCCTATGATTCCTATTCCTGTTGCAACCGCCTTTTCCATAATCTCATCATACAATTCCTCTCGCATCTTCTCAGATAACTTTTTAGAATCGTTGAGATACAGGATGTCACAATCCTTTGGCAAAATAACAGCGCCGGCCACAACCGGCCCTGCCAGTGGTCCGCGTCCCACCTCATCAATGCCGCAGATGGTATGAAAATCTGCATACTTACGCTCGTAAATATACATATTTTCCATTCTTCTTTTTTCTGCTTCCAGTTTTTCTTCTTGCTTCTTATATTTAGCAATCAGGCTGACAACACCTGCCCGATTGTCTTCTGCATATACCTGATACAGAGTCGGTAAACTTTGTTTGTCAGCCTGTTCAAATTCTTTTTTTATTTCACTAATACTTTTATTCATGTGGAATTACTCCTATATTATCTAATGGCCAAATACGAACCCATGCTCTTCCAATCAAATCGTCTTTAGTCAAAATACCTACACTTGGGTCTCGGCTGTCCGAACTGTGATTACGGTTGTCACCCATGACAAAATATTCCTCTTCGCCCAGTGTAATCGGCTCCTCGGCAATACCTTCTTTGCCCACTTCAATCTTCTCTATTCCATAGTGTTCCCCTAGGAGTTCCCCATTCACATAAACCTCTCCCTCTTTTACCTGGATGGTTTCTCCCGGAAGACCGATAATTCTTTTAATATAGTAGGTATTCTCCTGATATTTGTATGGGAAAACGATAATCTCATAGCGTTCCGGATCACGGAAGCGATAAGAAATCTTGTCTACAATGAGATTATCCCCATTATGCAGTGCACTCTCCATAGAATCTCCACTTACTCTGGTACGTTGCCCTACATAAGTCACAATCAAATATGTAGCCCCTATAATAATTAGAATATATAATACCCAACCAAGCAGCTCTTTTAACATGCTTGGTTCTTTTTCTTCTTCTCTTTCAACCACTTCAGGCTCAGATTTTATAACTGAATATGACGACAATTTGGCTCTTAATACTGCCATCATACCACCGGCTTCCATTACCTGTTGACGCCTTAATGCCTTTTTCCGCTCTCTTGCTCTTTTCTTTTTGAGATATTCCAATCGATATCTGCGCGCCATGATAATTCCTTCTTTCTCCCTTATTCAAAATCCTCTGGAAATTCCAGCGTAATTCTCCCTAATCTTCCGTCTCTAAAATCATCGATCAAAAGTGTAGCAGCCTTATTGGTATCTAACTCGCTCCCCTTTAGCAAACAATGCCTGCTCTCTGCAATATCAGCAAGACACTTGTACGGATCTTCAGACTCAACAATATTATACTTCTCAGCAAGCACTCCTGTATAGTATTTTTTTAAAAATTGAATCAACTCTGCAGCAAGTTCTTCCACATTTAAAATCTCATCTTTAATGGAGCCGATAAATGCCAATCTCAGTCCTACTATCTGGTCTTCAAATTTCGGCCATAAAATTCCAGGTGTATCCAAAAGCTCCACATTTTTATTCAGACGAATCCACTGTTTTCCCTTTGTAACTCCAGGCTTATTTCCAGTTTTCGCACATGCCTTTCCTGCTAGAGAATTGATAAATGTGGACTTTCCTACATTAGGAATCCCCACCACCATAGCCCTAACCGGACGATTCAAAATGCCTCTCTTGCGGTCGCGCTCCATTTTTTCCTTGCAGGCCTCCTGAATCACACCCTGAATAGACTTGATTCCTCCGCCTTTTCTAGAATTCACCTTGATTACAGAGAACCCTTTGTTTTTAAAATACTCTACCCATGCATCGTTTTGCTTCTCCTCTGCCAAATCCGACTTGTTCAGCAAAATGAGTCTGGCCTTATTCTTTCCCAAATCATCAATATCCGGATTACGGCTACTGATTGGAATTCTGGCATCTACCAATTCAATTACCAAATCGATTAATTTTATATTTTCCTGCATCATACGTTTTGCCTTTGTCATATGACCAGGGTACCATTGAAAATGCATCCTTCTTCACTCCTTTATCTTACAATCCCCAAATGCTTTATTGGAGAAATCACAAACCATACTTTCCCTGCAATCTCGGAACGTTTTACATTCCCTATATTCGCCATACGGCTATCCTCGCTGCTTTGTCTATCATCCCCAAGTACAAAAAACTCGTCGCTTTTCAATGTAATTGGTTCTTCCAACAGCCCCAATTCTTCTATGACTGTGGTCTTATAATCCTCTTCCAACATTTCTCCATCGATGAAAATGATGCCCTCTTTACACTCAATCGTTTCACCCGGCAATCCAATCACCCGTTTCATATAGTAATGGGAACTTTCATTTCCATTTGGTTTAAATGCGATAATATCTCCTCTTCTAGGCTTCCTCACATCATAAACCAGTCGATTCACTAAAGTGATATCACCATTTTTCAATCCAGGATTCATAGAGTCTCCGATTACACTCACCCTCTGTCCAAAATACCACACAAGTACAAATGCAGCAAAACATACAAGGGCAATCTGAAACAACCAGACGATTATCTCCTGCAGTAATTCATAATTTACTTTTCTTCTTTTCTTTCTACTAAATGATAAACCTGCCATTTAAGTTCCTTCCACAAAAGATTCCGATAACAAAAGGGACAAATACACATATGTAATTGTCCCTCTCACATTTACTATTTTACTAATTCTTTTACCTTAGCTCTCTTACCTACACGTCCTCTTAAGTAGTTAAGTTTTGCTCTTCTTACTTTACCTCTACGAACAACTTCTACTCTCTCTACGTTTGGTGAGTGTAATGGCCAAGTCTTTTCAACGCCGATTCCGTTAGAATTCTTTCTAACTGTAAATGTTTCTCTAGCGCCGCCACCTTGTTTTTTCAGTACAACACCTTCAAAAACCTGGATTCTTTCTCTGTTACCTTCTTTGATTTTACCGTAAACTTTTACAGTATCACCAACGTTAAATGCTGGTACTTCAGCTTTTAACTGTTCAGCTTCAATTTTCTTAATAATATCGTTCATTTTGTGTGACCTCCTTATATTTTGGACGTTCTTAATACTTATCTGTACCAGAGGACCATCTCTCTTCTTCTCACAACATGAGACATTTTACCACATATCTATTCAGTTGGCAAGTATTTTTTCGCCAATTCTTTTTCTTTTTGATTTAACTCTGCTTTTTCTAATAAATCCGGGCGCCTCATTGCTGTACGGATAACCGATTGCTCCCTTCGCCACTTCTCAATATTCACATGATGACCGGACAAGAGCACCTCCGGAACCTTTTTCCCATGCCATTCCTCTGGTCTTGTGTATTGCGGATACTCCAACAGATTATCCTGAAAACTCTCAAATTCTGCAGATGCATTATTGTGAAGCACTCCCGGTATCAGTCTGGAAATAGCATCGATCATTACCATGGCAGGAAGTTCTCCTCCTGTCAGGACATAGTCTCCAATAGAAACATAGTCTGTCACAATCTCTTCTAAAACCCGTTCATCAATGCCTTCATAATGGCCGCATAAAAAAACCAGTTCTTCCTCTTTTGCAAAATCTTCTGCCATTTCCTGAGAGAAGGTGTGTCCTTGTGGTGACAAATAAATCACCCTCGGTTTTTTTCCTGTTTTTTCTGCAACTGATTGATAAGCACCATACACCGGTCCTGCCTGCATAAGCATTCCTGCTCCGCCACCGTAGGTATAGTCATCTACACGATTATGCTTATTTTCTGCAAAATCACGGATATTGACCGCCTCAATGGTAAGAAGTCCATTGTTGATGGCGCGACCAATAATACTTGTACTCAATCCATTCATAACCATTTCCGGAAACAATGTCAAAATATGAAAATTCATAACCTTACACCAATCCTTCCATGAGATGAATCACCATTTTGCCGCCTTCAATATCTACCTCTAAAATACACTGTTTAATGGCAGGCACTAGAACTTCTCCGTGTTTCAGACTATCAATGATATAAACATCATTTGCACCAGTCTCCAACACGTCTTTCATAGTCCCAAACTCCTGTCCGTCTTCTGTATATACGGCAAGTCCAATCATATCTGCAATGAAATACTCATCTTTTCTCAATCTCACCGCATGTTCTCTATCTACCAAAAGGCTTTTTCCTTTATATTTTTCTATGTCATTAATATTGTCGATTCCTTTGAACTTCAGGATTGCAAACTGCTTAAAAAACTTTACACTTTCCACTTCCAGTGTGCGATGTTCTCTTCCTGTATCCAGAATGACTTCTTTTAATCTTTTGAATCGTTTTACATCATCTGTGGTCGGAAAAACTTTCACTTCTCCTCTCACCCCATGTGTGGACGAAATCACTCCTACCTGCAATAACTGCTCCATATAGTCTCCTTTTAGGGTAAAAGAGACACCGCGCTTACGCGATGTCTACAATTACTTTCTTGTCTTCCTTAGCGGCTGCAGCTTTCACAACTGCACGAATTGCTTTTGCAATTCTACCTTGTTTTCCAATTACTTTTCCCATGTCGGAATCAGCAACCTTTACTTCGATTACGATTGCCTTTCCTTCATTCTTCTCTGTAATAACAACTTCTTCAGGATGATCAACTAATGCTTTTGTAATTACTTCAACTAAAGCTTTCATTACGCACGCCTCCATTCCCAAACAAATTATTTTTCAATACCTGCTACTTTGAAGATTTTTGCAACTTGTTCTGTTGGTTGAGCACCATTTCCTAACCATTTTTTAGCTGCTTCTTCATCAACTTTGATTGCGCTTGGTTCTACTGTTGGATCATATGTTCCGATTTCTTCGATAAATCTTCCATCACGTGGAGATCTTGAATCTGCTACTACGATTCTATAGAAAGGAGCTTTCTTTTGACCCATTCTTCTTAATCTGATTTTTACTGCCATTTTGTTCACCTCATACATCTTTCTTTTTTTGTTTTTTCTTTGTTTATCTATGTGTTAAAAAGGAAATCTCATGCGTCCTTTTTTACCACCCATGCCACCCATCAATCCTGGAAGCTGTTTCATCATCTTCTTGGTCTGTTCAAACTGTTTTACAAGACGATTTACTTCGCTGATATCAACGCCTGCACCTTTTGCAATTCTGCGTTTTCTTGATGGATTTAAAATGTCCGGATTCTGACGTTCCTTAATTGTCATGGAGTAAATAATAGCTTCTACTCTCGCCATCTGTTTCTCACCCTCGTCAAAATCAACATTTTTCATCTTTGCATTGCCCATGCCCATACCAGGCATTAGGTTCATCACATTCGCAAGACCGCCCATTTTCTTCATCTGCTGCATACTTTCTAAGTAATCTTCAAAATCAAATTGAGCTTTCTTTAACTTCTGTGACATTGCTTTGGCTTTCTCTTCGTCAATGTCCTCACTTGCCTTCTCAATCAAGCTGAGCACATCGCCCATTCCCAAAATACGGGAAGCCATTCTATCTGGATAAAACTGTTCCAAATCGGAAAGTTTTTCACCCATACCTACGTAGAGAATCGGTCTGCCGGTCACTGCCTTAATAGAAAGTGCCGCACCGCCTCGGGTATCACCATCTAATTTTGTAACGATAACACCGTCGATACCGATTTGTTCATTGAAACTGCTTGCTACATTTACCGCATCCTGACCTGTCATCGCATCAACCACAAGGATTGTCTGATGAACATCTACAGTTTTCTTTATCTCCTGCAATTCTGCCATCATATCCTCATCTACATGAAGACGTCCTGCAGTATCCAGAATCACAAGATTGTGACCATTCTTTGCAGCGTGTTCCAAAGCAGCTTTCGCAATATTTGCCGGCTTGTGATTATCACCCATGGCAAATACTTCTACGCCTTGTTTTTCACCATTTATCTGCAATTGTTTGATTGCGGCCGGACGATACACATCACAGGCAACCAACAATGGTTTTTTTCCTTTTAATTTGAACTTCCCTGCAATCTTTGCGGTAGTTGTAGTCTTACCTGCACCCTGAAGACCTGCCATCATAATCACTGTGGTCGCCTGTCCCGGCTGCAATTTAATCTCTGTCGTCTCAGAACCCATAAGTTTTACAAGTTCTTCATTTACGATTTTGATTACCATCTGTCCAGGATTCAGTCCATTCATAACATCTTGCCCAATGGCACGTTCTTGAATGTCTTTTACAAATCCTTTTACTACCTTGAAGTTTACATCGGCTTCCAAAAGAGCCATCTTTACTTCTTTTAACGCCGCTTTTACATCATCTTCGGTAAGGCGGCCTTTGCTGCGGAGGTTCTTAAATACGTTCTGCAGTTTTTCTGACAAACTATCAAATGCCATACTACAACTCCTCTAAAATCTCTCCTGCGATTTGTCTTACATGCTGTATGCGTTCATTCTCTTGTTCTGTTTCTAAAAGTTCATTCATCTGCTGAACTTTATCTTTTACAGACAGAAACTTTTCTACCAAATGGAGCTTTGCTTCGTAGCCTTCCAAAATCTTATTACAGCGTTTTACTAAATCGTGTACACCCTGTCTGCTGATTCCCGCTGCCTCTGCAATCTCGCTTAAAGACAAATCTTCTAATACGAACTGTTCGTATACTTCTTTTTGGTGATCCGTAAGTAATTCACCATAAAAATCATATAATAACGCTTGTTCTAATAAACCATTCATTTGAATCACCTTTGCTATCATATATGATTTGTTTCACCGTGTCAAGTATTTTTTCTTGACAAAAAATATTTTTAACAAACTATTCTGTAATCTTCAAAAACTCCACTTCACACTTCCCATCAAAAATCCCTACCGGAACCTTGTCTCCAAAGCCATAAATATTAAGAATCTCTTCCTGCTCCCAATCATATACAATCACTCGCTTGGCATCTGGATCCACAATCCAATATTCTCTCACACCGGCTCCCATATACTTGGCAAGTTTTACAGACATATCTTTCTTCCTCGTGGAAGGTGACAGAACTTCAACAACTAAATCCGGCGCACCCAATATGCCGCTCTTGCTAATTTTATTTTCATCACACACAATCAATACATCCGGTTGCACCATCGTCTTTTCATCACAATCCAACTGTACATCAACAGGTGCACAAAAAACCTTACAACGACCTTTATTCTTTTTCACATAATCCATAAGTATGTACAGTATTTCCGTCACAAATTTCTGATGATTCGTTGTCGGTGCTCCCATATAGTAAATCACACCATCAATCAATTCCACACGCACATCCTCTGGAATTCCATAATAATCATCAATAGTAAATTCTCCCTGCTTTTTCGTTATATATGCCGCATTAGTTTCTCTTATCTGCTCAAATGTGGCGCTTAACACTTTCTCAATTGCATATTTTTCTTCATATGTCATGGTGGTTATCTTATTATCTTCAAATAATTCTTCTACTTTATTTAGATCAACTCCTGACAATATGGATATTGTTTCATAAGAACAACCAAACTCCTCCATTTTCTTCTTCAAATCTTGAATTATCATAGATTTACCTCTCTTTCTCCACACCATATAACAACATCTAAATATTATTCCTTTTGCGACTATTAAGTGATATACTAATAACATTGTCGCATCAAATACTTACTAAAACATTTTATTAAATTAATTTTTGAAAAATTTTCTCGGATACCGAGATAAGATAATCAATATAAAGATTGTTTCTGTGTGGAATCTCATTTTAGTACATTTAAAATAAATAATCAAGAAAAACTTGATACATGCAGAAAATATTTTTTCGCACACTTTCCAATCTCCCACATATTATGAACTGTAAATAAATTTTTTGGAGGCTTATATATGGGCGACTTATCTTCAAACTACAGCTGTGGCTGTGGACGTAACGAAAGATCTGGCTGTGGATGCAATAACGGATGTGGAAACAACTCTTGTCTTTGGATTATCTTAATCCTCTTATTCTGTGGCGGCAACGGTTTTGGCATGAACAGAAGCGGATGCGGATGCAACAACGGTTGTGACAACAGCTGTATTTGGATTATCTTAATCCTCTTATTCTGCGGTGGCGGAAACACATTTGGATTTAACAATGGCTGCGGATGTGATTGCGGTTGCAACGACGGATGCTGCTAATCCTTTCGGAAGAGTTCGCTTTTCGCGAACTCTTTTACATACGTGTTACTATTCAGCCATACAGCTCGAATATGCAACACATATTTTCGCGAAAAAAATCATATATATTGACAACGTTAGTTTCAGGAGGCACCTATGGAAGATTGGACCATAAATCAAATGACACCCTTTGACTGCCGGATTGCAACTCAATCTCTGCAGCTCACAAAGTTATTGATTCCTTATCTGCCTCGAGAAACTCAGCGTATCATGGCCATCTATGTAAAATTCATGGAATTTCAGAATACATGGTCATCTTTTCGTGCGTTTAGGCAGAAATCACATACAACTCAAGACATTTTCCAAGAACTTCGTCCCTATATACCACCCTCTGCCTGTGACTCCATCGACAATCTCATGAATATGATGAGCATGATGGAAATGATGCAGAGCATGCAAAGCACAGACTCCAGCGAAGGTTCTGACTTTGGTTTTGACCCTATGCAGATGATGCAAGGAATGCTTACTCCTGATCAGCAAGGGATGTTTGATATGTATAACAGTATGTTTTCTGCTGAGAACGAAACTTCCGAAACGAAAACATTAAAGAAAGAGGTGTAATAAAATGCTTGATTGGTTAAATAATCCAGCCCTAAAGAATATGGATCCGGCAAAAATAGAACTTTTTAAACTTGCCGCATCCCAAGTAGAAGGAAAATCCGGTAATGCTATGGCTCCGGTTATGATGTCACTTATCATGAATGCAAATAAGAAGGGGATTCAGTTTACATCCGATGAAATTTCGCTGATTCTACAAGTGTTAAAACAAGGAAAATCTCCTGCAGAACAGCAAAGCATAGACCAGACGGTACAACTGGTACACAACATGATGAGAAATCAAAAAAGATAGCCCCTTTGGTTGGGGCTATCTTTTTATTCTTCGTCTTCTGCTAACTCATCTTCTTCATTTGTCACAGTGTATGTCTGACGTTTTCTTGCCATTTCATCACTTTCCAAATATTCATCATAAGTTGTAATCTTATCAATCAACTTACCGCCCGGAACAATTTCCATAATACGGTTTGCTGTAGTCTGTACAATCTGATGGTCACGGGATGCAAACAGTAACACACCCGGGAATTTGATCATACCATTGTTGAGTGCAGTGATTGCTTCCATATCTAAGTGGTCAGTCGGCTCGTCTAATACGAGTACATTTGCACCTGAAATCA
>JAZRON010000079.1:0-3541 GCA_045648725.1 Faecalimonas sp. | reverse complement strand
ATAAAGTGGGTGTAGTATGCACAAATGTATTAATAATGGGTGATAAGGAGTTGAAATCAAGGATAAGGAGGTTAATTATGTATAACTCTATTAAACCGGGACAACCTTGGTTTGATACAAACGGGAACAGGATTCAAGCACATGCAGGGTGCATGCTTTATTTTGACGAAACGTTTTATTGGTATGGTGAAAACAAAGAAAATATAGTATCAGAATACGAATTGTGGCATTGGGGAGTCAGGCTATATTCTTCCAAAGATTTATATAATTGGAAGGATGAGGGCGTTATCGTGTTGCCACAGCCTGATGATATTCATCATCCAATGCATCCGAAAAACAAAATGGATAGACCACATATTCTCTATAACGACAAGACAAAAAAATTTGTTTTGTGGATGAAAATTATGTGCAATGACGGGAGTCAACATATGACGATTGCGATGAGTGATACCATCAAAGGACCATTTCAGATTGTTACCGAGAAACTTTATCCCTGTGGGATGAGTTCCGGGGACTTTGATTTAGTAAGGTTTGAAGATGGCCGAGCGGTTATTGTGTTTGAAAGAGTTCATTCAGATATGATTGTTATGGATTTGACTGAAGATTATTTAAATGTGACAGACAATTACTCTGTGCATTATGAGAGACCATTTCCACCATATGTGAGAGAAGCACCGGCTGTTTTTTTTCGAAATGGAAAAGGATATGTGATTACTTCCGGGACAACGGCAAAAATGCCGAATCCGTCAGAGGTTGCTACATTTGGAGAGATACATGGTGAGTGGGAGATTTTAGGTGATCCCCATGTAAGTGATTTAAAAAAGACATCTTTTGATAGCCAAGTCTCCTGTGTGTTTAAACATCCAAAACATAAAGACCTATATATAGCGATGGCAGATCGTTGGTTAGTCGACTTGACAGATGATAAACCAACCGGAATGGAATATTTTGGGGCAATGTATGATAGAGAATATCCGATCAGTAAGGAACGACGTGATGAATTAAGAAGGGTGTCGATGGAGGATTTGAGTGTGAAAAACACATCTATTGCAGAGTATGTGTGGCTTCCAATAAAATTTGAGGGCGATATGCCAAAAATCTATTGGCGTGATGAATGGAAGATTGAGGATATCACATGATAAAATTTTATGTTTGCATGGCAGAACTGGTGATTTCTGTGTCAGCCATGTATGAAGGAACAAGACAATTCTGTAAGGAGTATCTTTTGGAAGATGATCCGGACACTATGGATATAGAAGTAACGGTCACCACAGAAGACATCTTGCGGGAAAGAGAAATTATCAAAAAGAGTGGCGGTGAGAACTGTAGTGATAGGTATCTGGAAAAAATCGTAGTTCTCAAACTGATTGCGAGACAATTGAGTAAGTTTCAGACAGTGTTCTTTCATGGTTCGGCCATAGCAGTGGACGGTGAAGTGTATCTGTTCACAGCCCCAAGCGGTACAGGAAAATCTACCCATACACGAATGTGGAAAAAGCACTTTGGTGAGCGGGCAGTAATGGTGAATGATGACAAACCTTTCTTACAGATGAAGAATGATGGAAGAGTCATCGTATACGGAACCCCTTGGGACGGGAAACATCGTTTAAGCAGTAACATAGGACTTCCGTTGAAAGGAATATGTATTCTTTCGCAAGCGGAAGAGAATCAAATTAGCCAGGTATCACCGGAAGATGGGTTTGGAAGAATCTACTTGCAAACCTATCATGTAAAACGTGATGTCAGCAATATGAAGGAAACGCTGGGTGTGATAGAGGGAATGCTTAGATTTCCTCTGTGGCATCTTGAATGTAACGTGTCTGAGGAAGCGGCGAAACTTTCTTATGAGACTATGTCAGGTAAGAAGTGGAATAAAAAAGATGAAAAGATAGGAGGGATTTTATGAGAAAGAAATATTTGGAACCGAGCATGATGATAGAAGAATATGATGAAGAAGCGCTCACATCGGAACTCGAGGAAGGTGGGAATTCGGGTTCAACCATTTATGACGATGATGGAGAGTTTGGAAATGGTGATGAATTCTTCCCTTAATGATGATTAAAGGTTGAAATATGAAAGGAAGGTATGTATTATGAAATGTTTTTTGAGTAAAAAGATGGTGTGTGCGATTATGCTGCTCTCACTAGTTGCAGGTATGGTGACACTTCCAAGTGATGTACAGGCTGCAGATGTTGATGCAGGACAGAAGGTAGTCTATCAAGAGTATAAGAATAAAAGCGAAGTAAAGGAAAAATATTTTGTTCCTCATGAAGCACCAACATATCTAGCAAAGAAAGATACACCAGACAGTTATGGATATTTGTTTGGTGGTTGGTTTACCAAAGTTAAGGTAGGCGACACAGAAAAGTTTAAAGTAATCAAAGACGTACAAGGACTGCAAGATGCAGCTAATTGTTATGCAAAGTTTGTTCCGGCTTATGTGTTAAGTGTAAAATGTCAGAACATGCATAATGCAACAGTAAAAATTGAACAAACAAATATGAGATTTGTTGCAGGACTGGATTCAATTAATTATGCTTCTTTTGGGTTTAAAGTGTGTGGTGTATCCGTAGATAATGCTGGAAATGTTACAAAAGTAAGTGCAAGTAAAGAGTATGTTCCGAAAGACAATAAGACGTGGACGAGTTTGTTTGTATATAGCGGTGAACAAGTAAAAGGCGAAGCACCAAGTGGGACAAAGCATACTCCAAAAGCGGTTTTGGGAGGAGTGGCAAAATACTTTATGACTTATGGATTGAAAATTAGTAACAAGAACTTTGATAAAATCTATTCCATTCAACCATTTTGGAAAACATTTGATGGAGTTACGGTGTATGGTCTTACGAAGTACGCACATGTGGAAGATGGAGTAGGCAGGAGTGGCGCATTTAGTCATGCTGTTAATATTCCGATCAACTTAAAAAATTCGAATGCCGTTGCAGCAGGAATGGTAGAGTTTGATTGGACAGACTTGCATGATAACGGTTATACCTTTATGGGTGCTGAATGTGGAAGTCCTTTTGAAATTTTAAAGACAAAAGTGAAAGAGGTTAATGGGAAAAAGATTGTTCAATGTCTTGCTCTAGTAGACATAGTCGGTGGTACTACTGAAGATAAAGCATCTGATGATATCTTTATTAATTTGAGGTTTGTTCCGGACACAACAAAAACAGTAACACCTAAGACATACGACGGAACATTCTATCACTTTGGCGTAAACGAGGAAGACTTCAGTAATATTAATGAAGTCAAGTTTGCAGGAGAAAACTACGATGTGTGGGATATTCAGTATTAAAGTATTTAATAGAGTAGGATAGTGTATCATGAAAAAGAAGATAAAAGATAATAAAAGAGAGACACTTATAATCTTTCTGGGACTTATCGTGGTTTTGGCATTGCTTTTGATTGGATTATTCCGATGTGGCAAGGATGAACCATCGTCAAATGAGAAAAATGGAACGTCAGTGGAAAAAGAACAAGAAGTACCGGAAAATCCAAATATTGGTGAGACAGTGACAGGCGAAGAAATCGAGGATGAGGA
>JAZRON010000078.1:0-5442 GCA_045648725.1 Faecalimonas sp. | reverse complement strand
CCTGTACAACAAGGACTTTTCGGTATTTTTGAGGTGTTTGCCGACACCATTATTATCTGTACACTAACAGCGCTTACCATTCTATGTAGCGGAATCACTGTAAACTATGGTGTAGATGCAGGTGCAGAACTTACAATCAGTGGTTTTGTTGCTACATATGGAAACTGGGTATCAATTTTCACAGCCATTGCACTTTGCTGTTTTGCATTCTCCACTATTTTAGGCTGGGGATTATATGGTTCTAGATGTGCTGAATTTATCTTTGGTGAAAAAATCATCAAACCTTTCATGGTTGCATATTCCTTAATTGCAATCGTTGGAGCAACTGCTGATTTAGGTTTGATTTGGGGAATCTCAGATACCTGTAATGGACTTATGGCAATCCCGAACTTAATTGCCTTATTCTTGTTATCCGGAACAGTAGTAAAATTGGTAAAAGAACATTTCGGAAAATAGAATGACCTTATGATAAAACAGAAATGGATTGTGGTTTTTATAAGCCACAATCCATTTTTACATTCACTCTATTTTTTTACAAATACATCTTTTGGTTGTTTACAAATCGGACACTTGAAGTCTTCTGACAATTCCTCAAAAGTAGTCTCGCCATCATAAACATACCCACAAATGCCACAAACCCATTTTTCCTCTTCCGCTTTTTCTTCTTTTTCCTCCGGAATATAAGTCGGCGCATTCTTTGGACTCTTACCTTTTACCACCTTGTGATAATAAGCGTATGTCATCGGTTCCTCGTCCTTCAACACATCCGCATCTATTACCTCTCCTAAAAATACCGTATGCGTGGCTGTTTCCATCTGATCAATCACTCTACACACAATGTATCCACAAGCATCCGGAATCACAGAAATGTCCTCTTTCTTTAGTGCTTGGATTCCCTCAAACTTGTCTGTATCTTTTCCTGATTGGAAGCCGAATCGTCCTATTAATTCCGGGTCTGATTGTTCTGTCAAAATAGAGAGAGCAAATTTGCCGGATTTTTTGATACAGGAATTTGTATAATTATCATGATTCATACTAACAGCAATGGTTGCCGGAGAGGATGTAATCTGCATCACACTGTTTGCAACACAACCTGTCGGTCTCTCTCCATCCAATGTGGAGACGATATACACTCCATAAGATAAACTACGAAACGCATTTTTATTCATAAAATGGACCTCCTACTATTTGTTTTGTATTTCTCTAGATCCATTTTAGCATATTTTGGAAGTATTTTTAACATTTTTCTTCGCCGGATTATCCCGAAGTGTACCACCCTCCTCAAATCTAGACCCATGGCATGGGCAATCCCAACTATGCTCATCCGGATTCCACACAAGTTCACATCCCATATGGGGACAGCGAGGACCTTTCAGATGAAAAATCCCTTTTGTAAGTCCAATGGCACTTTCCCCCACATCTTTTAAAAAATCCTTTATTCCTGCTCGAATATTTAACCTTTGTGGCGAAAAAACCTGGCTATATGGACTCTTTCTCCCACAAAGTTCCTCTTTCAAAATCATAGCTGCTACCATAGAAGTGGTCATTCCCCACTTTTGGAACCCGGATGCCACGTATAAATTTGGCGTAAATATAGAATATTTTCCGATAAATGGAATTCCATCATGAGGCATACAGTCCTGTGCAGACCATTTTGCTTCCACCTTACATCCCGGAAAATATTCTTCTGCCTTCTTTTCCAAAAATGTGTATGCGCCTCCCGTCTTGTTCTTTCCCGTCCTATGGGAACCTCCGCCTAGTAGTACGTACGCCCCTGCCTGCCTTAGCGAAATTCCATCTTTGTCAATTCCTTTATACATTCCCTCTATCTTATTACATCCAGATAGTGCCAACACATAACTTCGTTCTTGATGCTGACGTAAAAAATAAAATCCCGGCACATTACGAATTGGGTAATGGGTAGCAACCACAATTTTGTCAGCCATAAAAGTTTTATCACGGGTAAAAACTTGTTTTCCCTTTATTTTCAAAACCTTCATACCCTCACATACATTCAATTTTGGGGCAATTACCTTTACAAATTTCAAGGGCGAAAACTGTGCCTGATTGTAAAAACACGTTACACCTGTGACTGAAAATGGTAAGTCTGCCTCTCTCCCGAAGGATGTATGAATTCCCAAATAAGCCGCTGCCTGTGCTTCTTCCCACAGCACCTTTTTATTTTGCTGCGTATACAAATAAGACGGCAGCCGTTTGAAATCGCATTCTATTTTTAACCCTTGAATCATGCGCTCATATTCACTGATTGCTTCTTCATTTGCTCGGGCATATAGTTTCGCTTTTTTCACTCCCACCTTTTTGATAAGCTTACGATATTTCAAATCATGTTGGCTCGTGATCTTTGCTGTGGTTCGTTCCGTCTGACCGGATGCAATCTCCGCCGCCTCCAGAACCAATACCTGCTTTCCTTCTTTCTGCAAATAATAAGCAATCAGAAGTCCTGCCATCCCGGCACCTATAACAATAACGTCCCAATATTCGTTATCATTTTCTGCTTTGTCTATACATGATTTTGCAACCACTTTCCCTGTCTTTTCTCTCCACAATGATTCCATACCAAAATCTCCAATTTCCTTTTCCTCTAGTATGGCCTGTTTATACTTTTTTCATTTGTACTTCTTACCACTTTATGTTATACTAGGCAACATTAGGAGGTGCACCATATGGCAGCAATGGATGAATTTAAAAAAGAACGTGAAGCCATTAAAAATGGCACTTTAAAGCAAAAATTATCTTACTTTTGGGATTATTATAAATGGTATGCAATTATTCCACTTATTATCATTATCGCAGTTACAAGCACAATCTATAACAAATTAACTGCACCAGATATTTTATTAAATGGAATTCTTTTGAACTGTTATAATTTGGAGACAGCGCAAAACTCTACTTCTGAGTTGTACGAATCTTTCTATGAAAAGGAAAATATTGATACCAAGGAATACGCAATCACATTGAACACAAACTTATCTTATTCTACCGATGAGAGCGATGCTTCTTCCAACTACAGTACTCTCCAAGCACTTATGGCTTGGACAGCAGCAAGTACATTAGATTTTCTAGCCGGGAATAAAGAGGCCATGACAGACCTTTCTTATCGAGGCTACTTTGTAGATTTGAGAGAGTTTCTAACAGAAGAACAGATAGAAAAATATGAGCCATATTTTCTTTATATGGACCAAGCAGTAGTAGGAAAAAGAGAACTGGCCTTTGAAAAGAACGAAGACGCTTCCACCATTTTATTACCGGATGCTTCCAATCCTGAAGACATGGAGAAACCAATCCCTGTGATGATTGATATGAGTCAGAGCGAAAAGTTAACCAAAGTCTATGGCGCATCTGCCAAAGAATTGACCTTTGGAGTGTTTGTAAATGCTCCTAACCCAGACATGATAATGACTTTTATCGACTATTTGATGGAATAATTCCGGTGAAATATGGACAATCTATCAAAATAGAATTTGTAAATGGTAGGGGAAAATCATGTGTACAGCAGTATCTTTATTGACCAAAGACCACTATTTTGGAAGAAATCTAGATTTAGAATATTCGTATATTGAAACGGTGGCTGTAACACCGCGGAATTACCCCTTGGTATTTCGTAAAAAAGAATCATTAAATACCCATTATGCCATGATTGGAATTGCTTATGTGCATAATGGGTATCCTTTATATTACGACGCCACAAACGAGATGGGACTTAGTATGGCGGGACTGAATTTCCCCGGAAATGCAGACTACAAACCTGAAATGCCGGAGAAAGATAATATCACTCCATTCGAGTTTATTCCTTGGATACTTGGACAGTGCGCCACTGTGAAGGATGCAAAAGTTCTTTTAGAAAAGATAAACTTGTTAGAGGAACATTACAGCGATAAACTTCCCCTTTCTCCACTTCATTGGATGATTTCAGATAGAGAGAGTTCTATCACTGTAGAATCTGTAAAAGAAGGGCTGAAAATATATGAGAATCCTGTAGGTGTTTTGACAAACAATCCTACCTTTGATATGCAGCTATTTCATCTCAACAATTACATGAACTTGTCCACCCAAAAGCCTGAAAACTGCTTTTCAGACAAAGTGAAGTTAGAGCGATATAGCAATGGTATGGGCGCCCTTGGTATGCCAGGGGACTGGTCCTCTCAGTCTCGTTTTGTAAAGGCTACATTTACAAAATTAAATTCTGTGTGTGGTGATTCCGAACTAGAAAGCGTCAGCCAATTCTTTCATATACTGGGTTCTGTAGAACATCAGCGAGGCTGCGTGGATATGGGCAACAATTTGTATGAGATTACACTGTATTCCAGTTGCTGTAATACAGATAAAGGGATTTATTATTATCGAACTTATGAGAATAGCCAGATTACGGCGGTTGATATGTTTCGAGAAGATTTAGATAATAACAAGGTAATTACTTACCCGTTGATAAAAGGGCAACAAATAAAGTGGCAGAATTAGGTATTCTGCCACTTTTATTTTAATTAGTAAGCAACCTGTTTTTCCAGCAGACAAACACACTCCACATGCACCGTATGCGGAAACTGGTCAACCGGCTTCACTTTCTGAATCTCATACCCTCTCTCACAAAGATACTTTAAATCCCGAGCCAGCGTTGCCGAATCGCAGCTCACATACACGATTCTCTCCGGCTGCATCTCCACCATGGTGTCAAGTAGTGCCTCCCCGCAGCCTTTTCTCGGCGGGTCTACAACTATCACATCTGCATAAGCTTTTTCGCCGTGTTCTTTTTCATACTTTGCATAGTACTCCGGCAATATCTCTTCTGCTTTTCCTACGAAAAATTCTGCATTTTCGATTCCATTTATCTTGGCATTATTTCTGGCGTCATCAATAGCTTGCGGCACGATTTCCACACCATATACTTTCTTCGCTTTTTGTGCAAGGAACAGGGAAATGGTACCGATTCCGCAGTACAAGTCCCAAACGGTTTCGTCTCCTTTTAAACCAGCATATTCCAATGCCAGACCATATAATTTCTCGGTCTGAATCGGATTCACCTGGAAGAAGGAAAGCGGGGAAATCTGATATTTTACATCACCGATATAGTCCGTGATATAACCTTGTCCCCACAGAACACCGATGTCTTTTCCCATAATGACATTGGTATTTTCTTTATTCACACTATAAGTAATGCTTGTCATTCCTTCTATCTGCACCAACTTATCCACAAGTTTCTCTGATTTTGGAATCTTATCCCCATTTATCACAAGGCAAACCATAATTTCCTTGGTTGTAAAACCATAACGGATTAACACATGACGAACCAGACCTCGTCTGGTCTCTTCATTGTAGGCACTCACCTTATATTGGTTCATAAAATCTACAATTATCTGCAAAATCTCCTGATTTACAGACACTCCAAGAACACACTCCATATTCGGAATAATCTGGTGGGTGCGT
>JAZRON010000077.1:0-9709 GCA_045648725.1 Faecalimonas sp. | reverse complement strand
TGAGTCGGATAATGTGGAGATTTCAGGGGTAAGTGTGGACGAGGTTTATAATCAAGAGAAGGAAATTCAGATTACAACAGTAAAGATTCTAACAGAAAACGGTGCCAAGACTATGCGGAAACCGGTGGGCACCTATATCACCATGGAAGCACCTAATATGGCGGTTCCGGATGAAGGATATCAGACAGAAATAGCAGAAGAATTGGCAGAATACCTTGAGGAACTGTTGTGTTTGGAAAAACAGGATTACACCGCTTTAGTGGTTGGATTGGGAAACAGAGATGTGACACCGGATGCATTGGGACCTCATGTGGTAGAGGCGTTATATGTAACCAGGCACATTATCAAGGAATATGGAAAGTATGCGATGGATGAAAAGGAAGCACATATGGTTAGTGCAATCGCGCCGGGAGTAATGGCACAGACCGGAATGGAGAGTGCAGAAATTATTAAAGGAATTGTAAATGAAATAAAACCGGATTTTGTAATAGCAATTGATGCTTTGGCTGCTCGTAATACGAAGCGTCTCAATCGAACGATTCAAATTGCAGATACGGGAATCAATCCCGGTTCGGGGGTCGGAAATCATAGAGAAGGGATTACAAAAGAAACATTAGGAATCCCGGTACTGGCTGTAGGAATCCCGACAGTTGTGGCGGCCTCTACCATTGTTCGGGATACCATGGAGAGCATGATGGAAGGTTGGGAGCCGGAAGAAAAATATAAAGCATTTGATAGCTTGATTGCACCTCATTTGCATGGAATGTTTGTAACACCGAAGGATATTGATGAAACGATTAAAAGACTTGGAAATCTAATATCAGAAGCATTAAATTTTCTTTTCTCCAAGAATGTATCAAAGGAGGAGGACATATAATGTTAAAGTTAGATTAACTTTTGAGAACCGGAGTGAGTGGGTTGAAAAAAAAGACGGTGCGCCTTTTATTGGGGATAATTGTTTTTATATTAGGTATCTATGCGTTGTTTCAAAATAGTAGAAGAATGATAGAAGATTGGCAGGCAGGCTTTCGCAAACAATTAGCAGAAACGGCAGAGAGATCATTTCTTACAGGAATGCATTATTCTGTGCGGGGAGATGAGAATAACAAAGAAAATTGGATAAAAAAGCATGTGATGACTTTCTTTCCGCTAAGTAGTTATGTCTCAGACAATAGTCTGGAAATGGCGGAGACAGAGGATTCCCTTACCTATGAAATGCTATTGGAAATGCAGGCGAAAGATTCAGAGCGAATGAGCGAAGATTTGTTAGATGGGCAGACGGGGGCGCAAACATCATCTGAACAGGTGAATGCAACGGTTGCATCTGCAGAGTTATCTGTAGAGAAACTGCGAGATTTCAATTATCTCATCAGCAAGTTATACACAGTGGATAGCACCACAACCATTGGGCCGGACCAATTAAATGTAGACGAACTCCTGGCAAAAGACATGCATATTGATACAACAACGAAAGGACCAAAGGTTCTGATTTTTCACACTCATTCTCAAGAAGCATTTGTAGATTCTACAGCAGGCGATTCCGGCACAAGTATTGTTGGAATGGGGAAATATCTGGAAGAAAAATTGAATGCCCTTGGGATTGAAACCATGCATCACGATGGGGTCTATGATTTGATTAATGGAAAGTTAGACCGAAGCAAAGCCTATGAATTGTCGGAGATTGGTGTGCGAGAAATATTAAATGAAAACCCAAGCATAGAAGTGGTAATCGATTTGCACAGAGACGGGGTTGCAGAGGATAAGCATCTGGTGACGGAAATTGACGGAAAACAGACAGCAAAGATTATGTTTTTTAACGGACTTAGCAGAACAAAAACCAATGGAGATATTGCATATCTTCATAATCCTTATATACAAGATAACTTGTCGTTCTCTTTGCAGATGCAATTGGCAGCGGAGAGTATGTATCCCGGACTTGCAAGACGAATTTATCTCAAAGGATATCGTTATAGCCTTCATATGATGCCAAAGTCTTTGCTGGTAGAGGCAGGAGCACAGACAAATACAGTTGCAGAGATGAAAAATGCAATGGATTTATTGGCAAATATACTAAATAAAGTGTTAGTAGGATGAAAAAACAACTAAATATTGATTTTGGGTTTGAAACAAAGAGAATTTTATGATAGTATGTTAAATGTATGAGTAGAGGTATGTGTATTCACATAATTACACATTAGAACGGAAAAAGATAAAGAGAGGTTTTGAGACAAATGGCAAAACGAAATACATATGATGCAGACAGTATTGCTGTATTGGAGGGATTGGAAGCGGTTCGTATGAGACCGGGGATGTATATTGGGAGCGTTTCCACAAAGGGGTTAAACCATTTGGTATATGAAATCGTGGACAATGCGGTAGACGAACATTTGGCTGGTCACTGTGATACGATTCAAGTGTATTTAGAAAAAGACGGTTCCGCAACTGTGATTGATAACGGACGAGGTGTGCCTGTAGGTATGCACCAAAAAGGAATTCCGGCTGCACGTGTGGTTTATACAACCTTACATGCGGGTGGAAAGTTTGATGACTCTTCTTATAAGACAAGTGGTGGTCTTCATGGTGTAGGTTCATCGGTAGTTAACGCTTTGTCGACTTACATGGACGTTAAGATTAGTAGAGAAGGTGGCATTCACCACGATAGATATGAACGAGGAATTCCAACGGTAAAATTGGAAAACGGTCTTTTGCCGATTATCGGGAAAACGAAAAAGACAGGTACTGAGGTAAACTTCCTTCCGGATGATACTATTTTTGAAAAAACAAAATTCAAAGCAGAGGAAATTAAAAGTCGTCTTCATGAGACCGCGTATTTAAATCCTGCACTTACAATCATTTTTGAGGATAGACGTGGTGCAGAGGTAGAGCATATTGAATACCATGAAGAAGAAGGTTTGATTGGTTTTATTCGTGATTTGAATCAGAAAAATGAAGTGATTCACGAGCCAATCTATTTCAGAGGCGCTGCTGATGGCATTGAAGTGGAAGTGGTAATGCAATACATTAATGAATTCCATGAAAATGTACTTGGATTCTGTAACAATATTTATAATGCAGAGGGCGGTACTCATCTGACTGGATTTAAGACGACCTTTACCACGGTTATGAACCAGTATGCAAGAGAACTGGGAATTTTGAAGGAAAAGGATGCAAACTTTACCGGAGCAGATATTCGTAACGGTATGACAGCCATTGTTTCTATTAAGCACCCGGATCCGAGATTTGAAGGTCAGACCAAGACGAAACTGGACAACCCGGATGCTTCCAAGGCTACCAGTAAAGTGACTGGTGACGAAATTGTTCTTTACTTTGACCGCAACTTAGAGACGTTAAAGAAAGTATTATCTTGTGCAGAAAGAGCTGCCAAGATTCGTAAGACAGAGGAAAAGGCAAAGACTAATTTGCTGACTAAACAAAAATATTCCTTTGATAGTAATGGAAAACTTGCAAACTGTGAAAGTAGGGATGCAAGTAAATGTGAAATCTTCATCGTGGAAGGGGATTCGGCCGGCGGCTCGGCAAAGACAGCCAGAAACCGTATGTATCAGGCAATTTTACCGATCCGTGGTAAGATTTTGAACGTAGAAAAAGCAAGTATCGATAAAGTCCTTGCAAATGCAGAAATCAAAACTATGATTAATGCTTTTGGTTGTGGATTTTCAGAAGGCTACGGAAATGACTTTGATATTTCCAAACTCCGCTATGATAAGATTATCATTATGGCCGATGCCGACGTGGACGGTGCTCATATTTCTACCTTGTTATTGACTTTATTCTACCGATTTATGCCGGAACTCATTTACGAGGGACACGTATATATCGCTATGCCTCCGCTTTATAAGGCGATGCCTAAAAACGGCGAAGAAGAATATTTATACGATGACAAAGCATTGGAAAAATACAGAAAACGCCAGACAGGACCATTTACTCTTCAGAGATACAAAGGTCTTGGAGAGATGGACGCCCAGCAGCTTTGGGAGACAACCTTGAATCCGGACACACGTATTATGAAGCGTGTGGAAATCGAGGATGCGAGAATGGCTTCTTCCGTGACAGAGATGCTTATGGGAAGCGAAGTTCCACCGAGACGTGCGTTTATTTATGAAAATGCAAGAGAAGCAGAGTTAGATATTTAGGAGGCAAAAGATGAAAGGACAACTTACACTGCAGACAGAGCAGATTATTAGAACAGAATATTCTGATGTAATGAAAAAATCTTACATCGACTATGCCATGAGTGTTATCATCGCAAGAGCCCTTCCTGATGTGCGTGACGGATTAAAACCGGTACAAAGAAGAGTGCTCTATGATATGAGCGAACTTGGCATTAAATATGACAAACCATACCGTAAATGTGCCCGTATTGTGGGTGATACCATGGGTAAATATCATCCGCACGGTGACAGTTCCATTTATGAATCCTTAGTAGTAATGGCTCAGGATTTCAAAAAGGGCATGATTATGGTAGACGGTCATGGTAACTTTGGTTCCATCGAAGGGGATGGCGCCGCTGCCATGCGTTATACGGAAGCTAGACTAGCGAAACTTACCCAAGAAGTATTTTTGCAAGACTTAGATAAAAATGTAGTCGATTTTGTACCAAACTTTGACGAGACGGAGAAGGAACCGGAAGTACTCCCGGTTCGTATTCCAAACCTTCTTGTAAACGGTGCAGAAGGGATTGCCGTAGGTATGGCAACCAGCATTCCGACTCACAACTTGGGTGAAGTGGTGGATGCAGTTGTGGCATACATGAAGAACAATGAAATCACTACCAAAGAGTTGATGCAATACGTAAAAGGTCCTGATTTCCCAACAGGCGGTATTGTAGTAAATAAAGATGAACTTCTTGATATCTACGAAACCGGTATGGGTAAGATTAAACTTCGCGGAAAAGTGGAAGTCGAAGATATGAAGGGTGGAAAGAAACGCCTTGTTATCACAGAGATTCCATATACTATGATTGGTGCCGGAATTGGAAAATTCTTAAATGATGTTGCTGCTTTGGTGGAAGCAAAGAAGACAACGGATATTGTAGATATTTCCAATATGTCTTCTAAGGAAGGTATCCGCATTGTATTGGAACTTAAAAAAGACGCAGATGTAGAAAATCTAAAGAACATGCTCTATAGAAAGACACGTTTGGAGGATACATTTGGTGTCAATATGCTTGCCGTTGCAGACGGAAAGCCGGAGACATTAGGATTAAAAGGCATTATCGAACATCATGTGGATTTCCAATTTGAACTTGCAACAAGAAAATATAAAACTCTTCTTGCAAAAGAATTGGACAGAAAAGAAATCCAAGAAGGTTTGATTAAAGCATGTGATGTAATCGATTTGATTATTGAAATCCTTCGTGGCAGCAAGAACATCAAAGATGCAAAGGCTTGTTTGACAGATGGAATTACAGAGAACATTAAGTTCAAATCCAACATTTCCAAGAAGATGGCTTCTATGCTTCGCTTTACAGAAAATCAGGCAAAAGCAATCTTAGAGATGAGACTCTATAAATTGATTGGTCTTGAAATCGAGGCACTTCAATTAGAACATGAGACAACACTTAAAAACATTGCCAGATACGAAGATATCTTAAATAATTACGAAACTATGGCAGACGTAATTATAGATGATTTGGATAAGGTGAAGAAGGAATATACTAGAGAACGCCGCACCGTCATCGAAAATGCAGAAGAAGCAGTGTTCGAGGAAAAGAAAATCGAAGAACAAGAAGTGGTGCTTCTTATGGACCGCTTTGGTTATACAAGAACCGTGGATGTTGCTACTTACGAGAGAAATAAGGAAGCAGCAGACGGGGAAAGCAAGTATGTGGTATCTTGCCTCAATACTGGTAAGGTATGTATTTTCACAAGTACCGGAAAGATGCATCAGGCGAAAGTGTTAGACCTTCCATACGGTAACTTCCGAAGCAAGGGTACGCCGATTGACAATGTAACCAATTTCAACAGTTCGGTAGAACAGATCGTATATATATGTGATGAAAATCAGCTTCGCATCGGAAAACTTTTATTTGCGACAAAACATGGTATGGTAAAAGTTGTAGACGGAAGTGAATTTATGGTTGCGAAACGTACTATTGCAGCGACCAAACTTGCTGATGGGGACGAACTTTTAAGCGTACAGGTAATCAATGCGAAACAGAGTGTAGTTATCCAGACAGAGGGCGGATATTTCTTAAGATTCCATGGCAGTGAGATTTCAGAGATGAAGAAGACGGCTGTAGGAGTTAAGGGTATCAAACTTCAGAAGAAAGATTTCGTGGAACATGTGTATCTGTTTGAAGAAGGGAAAGAGTCGAAGGTGATTTACAAAGATAAAGAACTGACTCTGAATCGTTTGAAACAGTCAAGCAGGGCTGCCACAGGAAACAAACAAAGAGGATAAAAAAGTAAATTAATGCTTGATTTCTCCAAAAACAAGTGTTACAATACTTGTAACTGAATAAGACATCGACCGAGAAGTGAACCGCAAGGTTCACTTTTCTTCATGTATTAGGAAATCATGATGTCTTAGAGGCAACACAATTACGAAAGTGAGGTTTTACATTGTCTAAGAGAGAACAATACGAACAACAAACAGAAGAATTATTATTACCAATCATTGAAAAGAATGGATTTGAATTGGTAGACGTTGAGTATGTGAAGGAAGCCGGGAACTGGTATCTTCGTGCATACATCGACAAACCGGGTGGAATCACCGTAGATGACTGTGAAGTAGTCAGTAGAGCATTTTCGGATGTTTTAGATGAGAAAGATTACATTGAGGACACCTATATCTTTGAAGTGAGTTCTCCGGGACTTGGAAGACCGCTTAAGAAAGAAAAGGACTTTAAAAGAAGTCTGGGTGAGGAAGTAGAGATTCGCACTTATCGCCCAATTGACAGACAAAAGGAGTTTGTCGGCATGTTAAAAGAATATGACACGGGTACCGTGACCATAGAATACGAAGATGGGGATACACAAGTATTCCAAAGAAGTGATATCGCATTGATACGATTAGCATTTGATTTTTAGGAGGAAATGAAAAAATGAACACAGAATTATTAGAAGCATTGAATATTCTTGAAAAAGAGAAAGAAATCAGCAAAGAAGTAATGCTTGATGCCATTGAAAATTCGCTTATCAACGCATGTAAGAACCATTTTGGAAAAGCAGACAACATCAAAGTTGTAATGAACCGTGAAACTTGCGAATACGCTTTATATGCAGAAAAAACGGTTGTAGAAGAAGTAGAAGATGATGTAATGGAAATCAGTCTTGCAGAAGCAAAAATGAAAGATTCCAAATTTGAATTGGGCGATATTGTTCAGATTCCAATCGAATCAAAATCTTTTGGACGTATTGCAACTCAAAATGCAAAGAACTTGATTCTTCAAAAAATTCGTGAAGAAGAAAGAAAAGTAGTTTATGACCAATACTTTGAAAAGGAAAAAGACATTGTAACAGGTATTGTACAACGTTATGTAGGCAAGAATATCAGCATCAACTTGGGCAAGGCAGATGCTATGCTTACAGAAAATGAACAAGTAAAAGGCGAAGTATTCAAACCAACAGAACGTATTAAACTTTATGTGGTAGAAGTAAAGAATACAACAAAGGGACCTAAGATCTTAGTTTCTCGTACTCATCCGGAACTTGTGAAACGTTTATTTGAATCAGAAGTGACAGAAGTAAAAGAAGGAATTGTAGAAATTAAAAGTGTTTCCAGAGAAGCTGGTTCTCGTACCAAGATCGCTGTATGGTCAAATGACCCGGATGTAGATCCAGTAGGTGCTTGTGTTGGTATGAACGGTGCAAGAGTAAACTCAATCGTAAGCGAACTTCGCGGTGAAAAGATTGATATTATTAACTGGGATGAAAATCCGGCGTACTTAATTGAAAATGCACTTAGTCCTGCAAAAGTAATTTCTGTTGCAGCAGATCAGGATGAAAAGACAGCAAGTGTTATCGTACCAGATTATCAATTGTCTCTTGCAATCGGTAAAGAAG
Source organism: Faecalimonas sp. (assembly GCA_045648725.1). Classification (GTDB taxonomy): domain Bacteria; phylum Bacillota; class Clostridia; order Lachnospirales; family Lachnospiraceae; genus Faecalimonas. The sequence goes on along the minus strand of JAZRON010000077.1, from coordinate 1,682 downwards.
GCCAGAATGCTAGATTGGCAGCAAGACTCACAGGATACAAGATTGATATCAAGAGTGAAACTCAGGCAATCGAATCCGGAGAACTTCCTGCAAACTGGATGGAACTTGCAGAAAGCTATGAAGAAGAATACTATGACGAGTATGCAGGTGAATATGCAGACGAGTATGTAGAAGATTTCGAATAGGAAGTGATTAGGTGAGTAATGTCAGAAAAATTCCTATGCGCAAATGTGTAGGATGTGGGGAAATGAAGAGTAAAAGAGAAATGATTCGTGTTTTAAAAACGGTGGATGATGAATTTGTGCTGGATACAACCGGTAAAAAGAATGGCCGTGGAGCGTATCTTTGTTTCTCAAAAGAATGCTTTGACAGAGCGATAAAGGGAAAAGGTTTGGAAAGATCTTTTAAGCAACCAATTCCAAAGGAAGTATACGAGAAATTGGAAAAGGAGATGGATGACCTTGAGGCTTAATAAAGCATTATCGATGATTAGTCTTGCAACAAAAGCAGGAAAAACGGTAAGTGGAGAATTCTGTACAGAAAAAGAAGTAAAATCCGGTCTTGCCCAGCTTGTGATTGTTGCAGAGGATGCATCTGAAAATACAAAGAAAAAATTCCAAAACATGTGCGAATTTTACGAAGTGCCAATCTATTTTTATGGAGATAAAGATACCTTGGGGCATGCAATGGGAAAAGAATTCCGTGCATCTCTGGCAGTAATCGACCATGGGTTTGCAAATGGAATTAAAAAGCATTTAGACGTAGAACAAAATACGATTGCATAGAGGAGGTAGATATTATATGACAAAAATGCGAGTACACGAACTGGCCAAAGAGCTGGGAGTAGAGAATAAACAAATTATAGAACTGTTAAGAAGTGAAAATATAGAGGTAAAAAGTCATGTGAGTTCTGTAGATGATGCAGGTATAGCTTTGGTGAAGACAAAGCTTGGTGGGAAGGCAGAACCTAAGGCAGAGCCAAAAGTAGAGCCAAAAGCTGAACCGAAGGCTGAACCGAAAGCAGAGACGACCGTGGCAGATGCTGCGCCGGCAGAACCACCAAAAAAGAAAAATATTGTGCAGGTATTCAGACCACAGAATTCACAGAGTAACCGTCAAGGGAATCGTGGTGGTCAAAGACCGGGACAGGGACAAAGACCAATGGGGCAAGGCCAAAGACCGATGGGAGCACCAGGCCAAAGACCAATGGGAGCGCCGGGCCAGAGACCGATGGGAGCACCAGGTCAGAGACCAATGGGAGCACCAGGACAAAGACCTGCAGGGGCACAACCTGTCCAAAGACCAACAGGAGCACAGCCGGCACAAAGACCAGTAGGTGCACAACCGGTACAGAGACCGGAAAAACCGGTTACAGCACCGGCACAGCCAAAGGTAGAGCCAAAAGTGGTTCCGCAGGAAGAAAAACCAGTTGCAACACCAACTGTTACAAAGACAGAAACTCCAGTTGCAACACCGGTACAAAAGCCTGTAAATAATTTCCAGAGTCAGAAGCGTGCAGAAGAATATCCTAAGAGAGAGGATAGAAGAGAAGAACGTCGTGAGGAACGTAGAGACGACAGACGAAATGAACGCAGAGACGACAGACGTGATGACAGAAGGGATGATAGAAGAAACGATCGCAGAGACGATAGACGTGATGATAGACGTGACGACAGACGCGA
>JAZRON010000076.1:0-19125 GCA_045648725.1 Faecalimonas sp. | reverse complement strand
CCTTGTCGTTGAAGAGCACGAAGTGCAGTCCCTCTACCTTATTATTTACCTTCGCACTCGTAGGTCCAAACGGCATTTTGAGTTCAAGGAGTTCATACACTTCTTCAAGGTTAAAGCCCATGGGCACTTTATGTACACGACCGGTATTTGCACAACGAATGTTAATAGTTTTTGACATAGGGATTGAGGTTAGTTAGTAGTTAGGAGTGAGTAGTGAGTAACCCATGCGGAGTGTAGTCCGCACGGTAGTTGTACTCTGTTATCTGTACTCTAAAAAGTACTCTGTAGCAAAGATAAACCTTATTTTTCGACCCACCCAACTTTTGAAGTTAAAAAGAAATAAGGAACATATTTACAGTGCATCATCACCGATGATTTTTAGAATTTCCACAGTTTTCCCCAATCCCCACATCTCCCTATATATTCTATTCTTTTTCCTTTTGTTTCTTTAGGAAAGAAAGATAGAAAAATTATGATGGTTGTTATTGGCTGTGGACGGTGGGGATAACTGTTAAGAAGTGTTTATTGCGGCTTGTTTTTAAGGATTTTAGCAGAAGGATCTGGATAGGGAAAACTGTGGAAAAGCTTGTGGGGAACTGTAGAGGATAAGTGGGGAAAGGTGGATAACTCAAGGGTGGTGAGTCTGTTCACACCGCTGGAGTTATACACAAACTTCTCCACTGCGTTATCCCCTACTTTTACACAGGGTTATCCACAGGAATTTACACAAATAAAATCCCGAATAATTAAAACTAATCGGCACACTGTTTCATCTATTATGGGAATAGATTGAGCAGAGTGCCGATTCCTTAAATGGTTATTTTTTATAGTTGCAAAAAATGAAGATTTTCTTACTATTAACAGGCAGGTTATGATAAAAAAGTAAAATTTTAAGGTAGCGCAATTCCCGTTTTTCAGATATAGTTTTTATATTTGCAATCATTAGTGTCCCGTTAAAATCGGGATCAAGTTATTAATTAATCAAACAACCCTGGAATAAGGGGATTAAATTGGTCTTTGACATCGTTGAAATTAGTCTTTTTGAACAGTTCTTGTAAAGGTGTTTTATCGGTTAACGATATGCTGAGAATCTGTAAGACTTCATAAGTCGAACGTTCCAAATGCATATCATGCTGTATAATGGCTACCAGACAATAAGTGATAATTGCCACACTTATTTGTATCTGGACTGCATTCTCGGTAGTGCCCCAAAACTTCTTTATTTTTAGATGTTGTTTAAGCCACTTGAAGAAAAGTTCTACAAGCCATCTCTTCTTATAAAGATTGGCGACATCAAGTGCAGATATATGTTTGGCATTTGTCAGGAAAGTGAATTCACGCTTATCCTCTTCATCATAGAAACGGATTAGCCTGAATGATTCCGGATACTTCTTTTCGGAAGCATAGCCAATCAGCTTAACTTCTGCCTCAGTAAGAATATTCTTTGGCATTCTACGTTTCCATTTACAGAACTTACACTTCAAGTTAGTTTTTGCCCTAACGACAAAAAATGAACCTGTAAGATGGATTCGATAGAGTTCCTTAAAAGAATCATAAGCTCTGTCAAATATATAATAAGCATTTGGTTCATAGCTAATTGCAGACATATCGGTCGAATCATGCTTGGATGCAGCAGTTATTGTGTAGAAAGCAGGAACTTGTGCCTCTATATCATAGAGGACATGTGCTTTTATTCCACCTTTTTTCTTGCGAAACTTTGCCCAAGGGAATGTAGCCAAACATAAAGGAATCGTAGTTGAATCGAAAGCGTATTTCCGTCCAGGGATATCCAATATGTTAGTTGCCCGCTTTTCACTTGCTTCTTTCATCATATAGAGAGCAAAGTCTTCGAAGATTCTATAATCCCGATTTTGATTGGCTGATGCAAGTGTTGTTTTGGCGATGGGTTCACGACCCAATCCAAAATGATATCATTTCCCTTGATGGGCGTCCAAAGCAACTATCAAGTCACGCAGACTTTCACGGTTACTGAGTTGGCCAAACATCATGGCAAGTAGTTGGTTCCAGCATGTAAAATGTTTGACGTAGCGGTTACCATCGTATTTGCGAACATAGTTGTTAAACTGAGTTCTGTTCAAAAAGATGGAAAGTTGAGAGAAAACGTATCTGTCTTGATTCATATGCAGCCTCTAAATTGTGACTGCAAATGTAGAAATTCAAATCCGTTTCATTTCAAAACACCATGTAATTGACTATATTTCAACTATTTCAAAGAACTATTTATCCACTTTTACGGGATAGTAGTGTTTTTTTCTTTCAATTTAAATTAATCCTTAACTTCGCAATTTACAGGTAGAATTTTATAATCTTTCGCATATCTTCTGTAAGAAGATTTGTATTAATAGTTAACGTTGTCAGATAAAGGTTAAAATACTATATCCCAATAATTTTTAATATTCTCAGTCAAACTCGCTTTATTCAATGTATTTGTCTTTTATACCTCTTCAAATATCTACAATAAATTGTTGCAATGTGATCCAATTATTTTGATTTAGTAGAGGTCTCATTTCTTATAATAAGTTGTTTAAACACCTCAATAATTATGAGTATATCTGAAAACCTTAAGGGTAGAACTATTTTGATAGGTAAGGAACCTAGTAATGGTCGTCTAATGATTTCTGTAAATATAAAAGGAGGAAATAAGAATACCGCAATTGGAGAGATGGGGAGTGTTCCCAATTGCGTGAGTCGTTGTAAACCTGCAGAAAACGTAGCGCATTGTAAGGTTGAAGTTGATAGTGTTGGTAATCTTATTCTCACGAATGGTAAACCGCAAAACACAACTTACGTGAATGGTTCTGAAATTATGTCTAAAAAAATTAAGGCAGACGCAAAGATTGAGTTAGGAGTGGATAGATATCGTTTGAATCTCTGTGCTGTACTTGAAGCAGCTGCAAAATTAGTAGACATAGTAGTTCCTAAAGAATATTCAATTAGTCACCTAGAACAAGTGTGGAATGAGTATAATACCAATATTAAGCAGATTAAGATGAAGCAACAACGTGTCGGTGTTTATTCAAGCATTCCCATGGGATTATCCATGTTAGGTGGATTAGTAGCGGGAGTTGCTCCGCAGATTCGTACGGCTGCTCTTATTTTTACGGGTGTCGCCTTTGTTTTTCTACTATTGACGTTGTTTTTGAGAACAAAGGACAAGTCTATAGAGAAAACCGAAGAGGTAACAGATGATTTTCAGAATAAATATATTTGTCCCAAATGTAAGCATTTTATGGGAATGCAATCCTATAAAATTTTGCGGCAGAATAAGAAATGTCCTTATTGTGGATGTTTGTTGACTGACAAATGATAGGAAAAGGTAGAATTTTAATACTTAAATTACTTAAAATCTGAAGAACTATGGAAAAGAAAAATGATTTAGAAGTTAAAACAGGTGCACTTACCGGAGCAAGTTCAGCCATTGGTGCCGCAATGGGTGTTGTGGGCGGCTCTTTTGTTACTCAAGAATTACAAGCGGCAGAACTTGAGAACGATACTATTGTTCCTGAACCTACACCTGAACCTCAACCTCAACCTCAACCTCAGCCTCAACCGGAGCCTCAACCGGAGCCTGCACCTCAGCCTGCACCTCAGCCTGAGCCTCAGCCTGAGCCCGAACCTGAACCCGAACCTGAACCCGAACCCGAAATAGAGGTTGTAGCTTATGAAACGGTGCAAAATGAAGACGGAACACTTTCAGACGTTGCTGTTTTGGAAGCTGATGGACAGACCGTATTGGTTGTAGACGGGGATAGAGATGGTATGGCTGATGTGATGGCATCGGATTTAAATCATAATAATCAATTGGATGAGGGTGAATTAGTGGATGTATCTGATGACAATATCGCCATGCAACCTTTACAAGAGTCCTATTTATTAGGCCCAGACCCTGTTTATCTTGCTCAAGATACAACCGAACCTGATTATGTGAATGATGCAAATGTAGATTCTTTTATGGCATAGCATATGATATCACCAGTAAAAAAACTGTTTATGGCATTTCTTGCCTTTTTTTCATGCGTTTGGGTGCAAGCCCACGATTTTACTGTGACGCAGAACGGGCAAAGATTGTGCTTTAATTTTAAAAGTAAAAAGGACAGGACGATTGAGGTTACTTATTTTGGAAGCATTGCCGAATCCAATGTCCCTAAACTCGCAGGAACAATTGAAATCCCTGGTAAAGTCAAACACAATAACGAAGTGTATACGGTGGTTTGCATTGGCGAAAAGGCTTTTTCCGGTGCTGTCAACTTGGAAGGTGTCATCATTCCGGCTTCTGTGAAGACAATTGAGAATTTTGCTTTTGAAGATTGCAGAAATTTGTCTACTGTTGTTTTTCCTGGGGAAAACATTAAATGGGGGCAGGGTGTCTTTTTTAAATGTAAATCAATAAAGAATGTATCTTTTGGTAGCGATTGGACCAGTGTAGATTTTGCTATGTTCAGATGGAGCGATAGTCTTCGTACTATTTCTATTCCTGCCAAAGTGAAGCAAATTAAGAATCTCAAAATGCTGAAAGCCTTACAGTCGATTGTTGTGGATGCCGGTAATACCCATTTCAAGTCAGTAGGCGGTGTACTATATAACAAGGACGCAACGGTTCTCTATGGGTGTCCACGTGCTTATAGTGGAAATTTGAAAGTTTGTGAGGGTACGAAAGTTATAGAAAAAGGAGCTTTCGCAGATTGTATAGGCATTACTTTGATTGATTTTCCAGAAACCTTGCAGTCCCTTTCTTTTCGTGAGACACGTAGGTTAAAGCATTTACAGACAGTCTTGTTTCGTGGAAAAACTCCCCTTTGTACTGCTTACAAGAAAATGGAAGGTAGATTAGTACTCCAAACGCCCCAACCAGAGTTGCAGATAGTTGTGCCGTCTGCATCCAAAAATGCCTACAAGTCCATGCTAATTGAGGAAGCTGCTGAATTTACGGAGGAGATGAAGGAAAACAGCACCCCTTATGTAGTTTCTGAAGATGAGCTACCTAAAGTTAAAAATGTGGTGGGTACAAAGGATTTCTCAAAATACTTGGAAAAGTAATGGACTCATAGTCGTACGATTTTTTAAAATGATTTCATTATGCTATATCTAAATTTTTTAGGAATTTTGTTGGGAGGTTGGCTGCTATATACGGTCCCATTAAATGCCCAACAGCTGGAAAGCAAGAAGGACTCGACGGTGATAGCACTCCGAGTAAAAAATCTGAATCACCAAAAGATGATGCTGGAGAAGCAGATTGCTTTGGAAGACCAAAAACGTAATGCAGTAATACTTGGTGTCAATGATGAAACCCTTGAGCGTATGAATGAGAAGCAAGATTCCATCTGTCTGCAGTTGCGTTCGGATTTGGTTCGTGTGGAATTGGAACTGAGGGAACTTGGTGCTCGCAAGGTGGACCGCAAGATTGTCAAGCAATATAATGCCCTGAGGAGAAACTTCAGAGACTCTATAAGAGTGGAGGGTGCCAAACCATAGGGCGGCGTCAACTACTTATGTTTTTTTGTACTAACCTCTGTTTCTTCATTTCACAATGAAATATATCTAACAGAACCCTATTCATGATTTGCTTTTAATTGATATTTTAGATTCTGCTTTTTTAAGGATTTAGAATCTCATATTCTCATAACCTCATAACCTATTAAAATTATGGAAGATAATACCGTATACGATGAACGCACAACCTTTCAGTGCAATGACGACGAAGCGACAAGGTACGAAACCCCACAGCCCCATACTCCGGAAGAAACTCCTGTGTCCAAGCAGCCGAAAAAAAACTCTCCTTGGAAGAGTGCGGCTTGCGGTCTTGGATCGGGAATCCTGTTGGGCGCCGCAACCACCCTATTTTCAAGTGCGACACCTGCTGAAAATGTCGTGAATGCTGAAAATGGGGAGAATGCAGAAGGTACCGAAAACGAAGTTTCGGAGAATGCAGAACCGACATCTTCACTTTCCGATGGAATGGTTCCTGTCGCAGAGTCGGTGCAAGATGATATGTCCTTTGGAGAAGCCTTTGCTGCAGCCAGAGCAGAAGTAGGGCCTGGTGGCGTGTTTGTATGGAACGGGAATGCCTATTCCACCTATACGGCAGAAGAGTGGGGGAGCATGTCAGCGGAACAAAGGGAAGAATATAGCAGTCATGTTCATGTTGATACGAGTTCTAACGAAGATTTGCAGGTAGGAACCCAGCAGAGCCAGCAACAGAATGTTGAAGATTTCGGAGGAGAAACGCCAGAGATTGAGGTGACATCCGGAGAACCCGAAGACGAAGGTGTGGAGATTTTAGGTGTGGTTTATGATGAAGCCTCAGGAATGACAGTAGGCATGATGTCTGTTAACAATCAAGAGGTGTCTGTTGTGGATATAGACAGCGATGGCTCCTTCGACATTATGTCAACCGATGCTAATGGCGACAACCAAATCAGCCAAGACGAATTTTATGATATTTCTGAAGAAGGATTGACTGTGGATGATTTAGGAGGTATTACGCATGAAACCGACTATGCGAATAACTCTGATGATATCTTGGATGGTTATGGTTCAAATGATGTGTATGATGCTTAAGCAGATTAGATATTTTGTCCTGGCAATATTGTTGACAGTGACAGCCACCGCGGAGGCCAAGGTCTATTTGGTTTCCGTGGGTATTTCCGATTACCCTGGCACCCAAAATGATTTGCGTTTGCCTGTTAATGATGCGAAAACCATCACATGGCTATATTCGAAGAATACGTCACTTACCTATCAGCAATTATTGAACCACGAAGCGCAGGGAGAACGTATCTTGAAAGCCATCAAGTCAGTTTTTGCCCAAGCAAAGGAAAACGATATTGTTGTGCTCTTTTTGTCAGGACATGGTTATCCTGGAGGTTTTGTTGCCTATGATGGAAAACTTCCGTATTCCCGAATTCGTAAAGCCATGGCCTCTTCAAAATGCCAAAACAAGATGATTTTTGCAGATGCCTGTTTCTCTGGAAAAATGCGTACGGACAACCAAACCCAAAGTCATTTGGAGTCAGCCAAGAAAGCCAACGTCATGTTGTTCCTGTCGTCCCGCAGCAATGAGACGTCCATTGAACGACGTGATATGAAAAATGGTTTTTTTACCACTTATTTGCAAAAAGGACTTCGTGGTGGAGCCGATGCTAATCGTGATCGAGTCATTACCGCTAAAGAGTTGTTTAAATATGTGCACGAAGGAGTTGCAAAATTGTCCTACAACAAGCAGCATCCTGTAATGTGGGGTAAGTTCTCAGATAATATGCCTGTGATGAAATGGTGAAAATTTGTTATGGAAGATACTATTAAAATTAAATGTCCTTTTTGTGGATGTATATTGATTGTGAAAAATCAGCATGATATAGAATCCAAATTTGTGACCTGCCCGAACTGTAAGCGTAAGTCCGCTTTTACTAATTACAAGACAATTTTGGCTCCTAGTGAGGATCACACGATTTATCCTCAACAGAACGACGGTTTGAAAGGTAAATCATGTTCAGAGAACACCCAGTTTTGCAGTGGGGAGAATCTTATTGTTGGTTGTGTAATTGTTAATGGTAAATCGGTACGTCTGAAAGTAGGTAAAAACATTATCGGACGTAAAGCCGTACAGTCGGCTGCAACCATTCAGATACCCAATGAAAGCAAACGCATGAGCCGCGAGCATCTTATTATAGAAGTCCGACGTGTTCCCGGTAAGGGTTTTGTACATTATGCATCATTGTGTAAAGAGCGCACGAATGACACTTTTATAGGTAATGATCGTTTAGAATATGGTGATTGTGTTATACTCTGCGATGGCGATGTCATAAAATTGCCTGATGCAAGCCTTCGTTTCGAAATGGATGATAGTGAGGATCATACTTTGTTCTGAGTGACATTATAAGTAGATGTTAGGGGGACGTACGAAAATAAGTTGAAGTAGTCTTGTTTTATACATGTAGATATGATAATTTTCGGCAATGTTGTTTTATGAAAATGTTGCATGCCGTTTTTTACATTACAAAATAAGTTAATCATGAAATACAAAATAGAAATCCGTAGTATTTGGGAGTTTGGCCAGCGTGTTGATGCGGAAGGCAATCCGCATCAGGAAGATAATATGTTTCCTCTGCACGATACCCATAAAGACACCGACCGCTTATTTGTCCTTTGTGATGGGATGGGAGGCCATGAGGCAGGTGAAGTTGCCAGTGAAACAGTTTGCAAAGCCATGAGTCAGTCTGTTTTAGACAACTTCAAGGAAGATCAGGATGACTTCGCCGACGAAAATGTCAGGCGCGCTGTCTCTGATGCTTTTGATGCTCTTGACGAATTGGTTAGCGAAGACGATGTTTCTGACAAACGAATGGGAACTACCATGACTTTCCTGAAACTGCATCATAAGGGGTGCACTATAGCCCACATGGGTGACAGTCGCGTCTACCACATCCGTCCGGGTAAGGGTATGGAGGATACGAAAATCCTTTTCCAGACGTCAGACCATTCTCTGGTGAATGCCTTGGTTGCTGCCGGCGAACTTACTCCTGAAGAAGCAAAACATTCAAAGCAGAAGAATGTCATTACCCGTGCAATGCAACCCTGTATGGAGACAAGACCCAAAGCAGATATCCGCCACATTGTAGACATCCGGAAAGGGGACTATTTCTATCTCTGCTCTGATGGTATGTTAGAACATATGGAAGATGATAATATCCGGTTTAATTTTTCAGAAGAGACCGGTGATATTGACCAAAAGGTGCAGATGCTCATTACGGCAACGAGCCAGAACAAGGACAACCACTCCGCCATTCTCGTTCACGTACTGGAGGTGATAGACCCCATACCGGTAAACAGAAAACCTCAAAAGACAGAGGTTCCCGTTGGATTGGTAGAAGACGGTGAGGTTGCCCAAAACCGTTCAGATGTTGTCCGCCAACCGAAAAAAAATTATGGGAAATGGATAAAGGCCTTGGTAGCCTTGCTGTTTGTTGCAGCCATATTCCTTGTTTCTTACCACTTCTTCGGGCAAGAGACCGAAGGGGCAGGAAAGGCTGATAAAGACAGTGCCCAGACAGAGCAGGCTGTCAAACCCAATGTGAAACCTGAAGCAACCAAACCCCAACCTGCTGCACAACCAGCGAAGCAGACTCCTGTCGCTCCTGTTGCTCCCGCCACCCAGGTACCTCAAAAACCTGTTGTTTCCAAACCCACACCGCTGAAGCCTGCGGATGTGCAAAAACCAACGGAGGCAAAACCTCAGGAACCCTCCAAGGGTACTACGATACTACAGGCTGTAGAATCGGCGGTGAAGGAGGAAGCAGAGGAAGTGGGGGCTGTCCCTAGTGACAAGCAGAACATTGTGGATGTCGTAGGGGAAAAGAAGAAGTAAAGGTACACGTGGAGATTGCGTACTCGAGTACGTTGTCTTGGGGAAATGGTATGTGGTGTTCCCTGCAAGCATGCCCAGTAAGGTAGAGTGCTCAAAGTTAAGTGACGTGTGAAAAATAAGATGCGTCAGTTTCAGTTTGTATTTCTGATTGATTTCGTACTTGTGAAGAAGGAGCATAGCGGGCTATGTGACTGATGAACAAGTGCGAAGGCTGCAGAAAGACAACTGTAACTGAAAGCAACCAAAGATGTTACATCATAAAAAATGATGCAGGTTATTTTTTATACGTCACTTAAAATCGTGAGATCTATTTTTGATATCTAACATATTGCATTTCAGTGCGTAAAGACACTTGGTGCGTCTCTACATAATAACCCTAAATAAAAGAAATTTATGCGTAAAGTCTTATTATTAGTCCTTTGTATATTTTTGGGGGCCTCCCTATTTGCCCAAGCCCCTTTGAAGCGCCCGGCAAAGGCGAAGCCGCAGAAGGTGCAGGTGGCAAAGCCGCAGTCGCAACCGGCAAAACCGAAACAAACCCGAGGCACGATTAATGGTCATGAATGGGTGGACCTTGGTTTACCCAGCGGAGTGAAATGGGCCACTTGCAATGTGGGGGCAAACTCGCCAGAAGACTATGGTGACTACTTTGCTTGGGGCGAGACACAGCCGAAGGAAAACTACGACTGGAGTACCTACAAATGGTGTAATGGGACCCATGATAGCCAAAACAAATATTGCACCAGCAGTTCTTATGGTATTGTTGATAACAAAAAGACTTTGGAGGCTTCTGACGATGCTGCTTATGTCCAGTGGGGAAGTGGTTGGCGAATGTCGACCCGGGAAGAGCTGGCGGAACTGAATGATAAATGTACCTGGACGTGGACGACGCAAAATGGGGTGAACGGTTATAAGGTTACTGGTCCGAATGGCAATAGTATTTTCCTGCCCGCTGCGGGGTGGCGCTACAAGGGCGATCTCAATGGCGCCGGTTCCCATGGCGGCTTCTGGTCGGGCTCGCTCTACGAGAGCAGTCCGCGCTACGCGTGCTGCCTCAACTTCTATTCGGACCGCTACGAGTGGAACTGCAGCGACCGTGACTACGGCATTGCGGTGCGGGCGGTGTTTAGGTGAGAATTTAAGGTGCATCCTTATTCCGAGAACCAAGGGTAATCCCTCCTCCCACCGTGGGCCTGGTGTTTCGGCGGGAGTGCTCAGCCCCCAAGGCTGAGCTACCCAACTCCCGAAGAAACTCCAGGCTTACGGTGGGAGGAAAGGGGCTCGTTACAATTCAATTTTATGGGTGCTACAATATCTGCAAATACAATAATAGCAAACAACATACAAGAAAATAGAATATGAATTTACCCGTAAACACGCTGCTTCAGGGCGGCAAATATAAGATAGTAAGATTTATCAGCAGCGGCGGTTTTGGCTGCACCTACGAGGCAGAGCATGTCATGCTGGAGAAGAGAATCGCCATTAAGGAGTTTTTTGTCAAGGACTTCTGCAACCGCGACGAACAGACCTCCCATGTAACGGTAGGAACGCAGAGCAAGAAGGAGTTGGTTGCAAAACTTCGCCGCAAGTTCATCGACGAGGCGAAGGGACTTTGCAAACTTCATCATCCCGGCATTGTGAGTGTCTCAGACGTGTTCGAGGAAAACGGAACGGCTTATTTTGTGATGGACTATATCGAAGGCAAGTCGCTCAGTGAAATAGTGCATGCCCGAGGTGCTCTTCCTGAAAAGCAGGCATTGGATTATATCCGTCAGGCAGGCGAGGCATTGCAGTATGTGCACGAGCACAACCGCCTGCATTTGGACATCAAGCCCGACAACCTCATGCTGGATGGCAACGGCCAGGTTGTGCTCATCGACTTTGGAGCCTCCAAGCAATATGACGAAGAGAAGGGTGAAAACACCTCCACCCTCATCGGCAAGACCCCGGGCTATGCGCCGCTGGAACAGATGGGCAACGATGTGGTGAGGTTCATGCCCGCCACCGATGTCTATGCCTTGGGCGCTACGCTCTACAAACTGCTGACGGGCACAACGCCTCTCAGTGCCAACCGACTCGCTTCGGGTGAGGAACAACCGCCTCTCCCTGCGGGCATCAGCCAAGGGAGTCGCATGGCTGTTGATCGTGCGATGCAGACGCGCAAGGACAAACGTCCGCAAAGCGTGCGGGAATTCCTGTCGCTGCTGGGCAGTCTTGCGGAACCATCAGAACCAGAAAATGACAACACCGTTTTTGAAGTAAAGACGGAAGTATTTGAAAAACCCCAGCCGGAACCCGAGCGTCCCACATCTTCCCCAAATACTCCGAGTGAACCCGAACCAGAAAAATCATCGGGAGATAAAAATAAAGTGTGGCGCATAATCCTTTCTGTTGGTGTCGCCTTGTTAACCCTTTGGGGATATACCGCACTGACGGGAAAAGATACTGAAACGCAGACTTATGAACCGGTTCCTGTTACGGATGAAATAATTAGTGTTACGGAGAAGATTTTCTACAACAAAAGTGGTCAGGAGTACAAATATACAGGTTCTGTCAATGCACAAGGCCAACCTCATGGTTTTGGTAAGGGGAAATTCTCTGGAAACAATGGCGGAACTTATGTGGGGAACTTTGACAATGGGGTTCGTTCCGGTCAAGGAGAATTCACGACTGCAGACGGATCGAATCAATACACAGGAACCTGGAAAGATGACCAATATGATGAGGGCACTTTGACGATGACGTCTGACGGTTCTTATTTTAAAGGCACATTTAAGGATAATGTTTGGTACACAGGAAAATTCTATACAAAAAGCGGAAAATTTGATGGTGAACTTGTGAATGGTGAAATGAAGTAGCAGAAAGTTTCAAAGGCACAAGATGTTCCCTTACATCAGTACAAGTCCATCATCGTGTAGTATGCAAGTTAAACATTTTGAAAATCAAATAAAACTATCTCAGTTCATGAATAAAATTTTGTTGTCCGTCTTATTGCTGTTTTTGGGCACCTCCCTCTTTGCCCAGGCACCATTGAAGCGACCAGCAAAACCAAAACAGCAGAAGGCGCAGATGGCACAGCCGAAACGAAGTCAGGAATCGAAATCGAGTTCGTCTGATAGGGTTGTATCACAGCAGACGGAAGCGGCAAGACAACCCACAGAAGACAAAGTGGAACAGCAGGTGCAGGAAGTGAAACCACAGCCTGTCAAGAGGTCCTATGACTATAAAGGGAATTATGCTGACGGATTGGCTTTGTTGCGCTTAGGTTGGAAATATGGCTACGTTGACGGACAAGGGTTGGAGGTGATTCCTGTGCAATATGAAAGTGCTTGGACTTTTTCAGAAGGTCTTGCCAGAGTCAAACGTAATGGTAAATGGGGATTCATTGACGAACAGGGAAAAGAGGTGATTCCTTTAAAATATGAATATGCCTGGGACTTCTCTGATGGTCTTGCCAGGGTCCAGCTAAATGGTAATTATGGATTCATCAACAAACAAGACAAGGAAGTGGTACCTATTCGGTTTGACGCAGTGTGGCCCTTTACAGATGGCATCGCTAAAGTTCTGTCGGATAAGAAGTGGGGCTATTTTGATAATCAAGGCAAGGAAGTAATCCCGGTTAAGTATAATTATGGATGGCATAATGACGGATCCTTTTCTGAAGGTCTTGCCCGCGTCGAACTCAACGGTAAATATGGATTCATTGACAAACAGGGTAGGGTGGTTGTCCCATTTCAATATGATGGTGTTAGTGTTTTTTCAGAAGGTCTTGCTGTGGTAGAATCAGACAATAAATGTGGATTTATCGACAAACAAGGCAAGGTGGTGATTCCTATGCGATACAAAGATGCGAACCTCTTTTCAGAAGGTCTTGCTGCGGTGAAATCAGGCAATAAATGGGGATATATTGATAAACAGGGCAAAAAGGTGATTCCGTTTCGCTATTATGAGCCACACGGTTTTAAAGGAGGGGTGGCTGCAGTTAATCTAAACGGGAGAGATTGCCTCATTGATAGAAACGGTAAGGTGCTTCCGTATGGTGAAGATTCTTTTACGAGAGAATACGATTATCCTGAAGGGCTAATCCCTGTTAAAAAAAACGGATATTGGGGATTTGTAGATAAAGATGACAGGATAGTGGTGCCTTTCCAGTATGAAGAAGTATGGTCGTTCTCCGAAGGCTTGGCAGCCGTGAAGTCGAGAGGTAAACAAGGCTTTATCGACAAACAGGGTAAAGTGGTGATTCCTTTTAAGTATGAACATGTATTTGGTTTTTCAGAAGGAATGGCACGAGTCGTTGGGGCTGGTTATCTTCAAAGCTACATCAATAGAAATGGTGAGGAAGCAATCCCTTTCTGCTATGAAAGTGCAGGTGACTTTTCTGAAGGACTTGCAGCTGTTGTAAAGAATGGGAAAATGGGATTTATAGATAAAATCGGTCAGGAAGTGATTCCGTTTGTCTATGATTCTAAAAAATATTTATTACCTGAATTTAAGAATGGCAAGGCATGTGTAAAATTGAACGGAGCGGAGTTTTATATCGATCAACAAGGAAACCGTGTTGAATGGTAGGAATAAGAAGCTGTTTAAATTTAATCAAAAAATGTCATTGGGAAGCTGTTGTTCGGCTGTTTTGAACCTCTTTTAGGTATCTTTTCTTTGTTGTCTTTTGGAAATAGCCCGCTATTCCCCGCAAGACAACAAAGAAAACCTCCTCTAAAATAGCTGTCAAATAAGTCCAAAATAAAAATTAAACAGCTTCTAAGTAATTTATTCGCATTGTTCCTCAACTTCAATGTCCTTGATTCTTGTATATAAAGATATGTGAAGTCTTTCCAGTGCAGTGTCTGTGTCTATATAGAAGTCTAAAATATGATGTAAATCTTATGCGTAAAGTCTTATTATTATTCCTTTGTATATTTTGGGGCGCCTCCCTATTTGCCCAAGCCCCTTTGAAGCGACCTGCAAAACCAAAACAGCAGAAGACGAAAACCGTGAGGAAGGTAACGCTTAAGAGTTTTGCTGAATATCGTTCTGTTGGCGTGGAAGGGCTTTATGCCGTTAGAAATATAGATTATCAGTGGGGATTATATGACGACAAAAATAGCAAAGTGATAACGCCCCCAAAGTACGGATCTATATCCGATTTTTCAGAGGGACTAGCCGCAGTAACTTTGTATGCTAAAGGAGGATACATTGACACAACCGGCAAAGAAGTAATCCCTTTGAAGTATGATGATGCATTCGATTTCTCTGAGGGGCTTGCAAAGGTGAAGTTAAATGGGAAATATGGATTCATTGGCAAAACCGGCAAAGAGGTAATCCCTTTGAAGTATCATGCAGCACACGATTTTTCAGAGGGGCTAGTTGCGGTAAGGCTAGATGGGCCATGGGGATACATTGACACAACCGGCAAAGAGGTAATCCCTTTTAAGTATCATGTTACACATGGTTTTTCAGAGGGACTAGCTGTGGTAGAGCTAATTGGGAAAAGGGGATTTATTGACAAAACCGGCAATGAAGTAATCCCTTTGAAGTATGAAGATGCCCGTAGTTTTTCAGAGGGTCTTGCAATGGTGACGTTAAATGGAAAATGTGGATTTGTTGACAAAACTGGCAAAGTAGTAATCCCTTTGAAGTATGAAAAAGCCGGTTATTTTAAGGAAGGGCTGGCAGCTGTATGCTTAAATAAGAAATGTGGATTTGTTGATAAAAATGGCGATGTAGTGATACCATTTATATATGATGATGAATTTTTTTATATGGTTACTTACTATGAATTTAAAAATGGAAAGGCAAAAGTTAAGCAGGAAGGCAAATGGTTTTATATTGACAAACAAGGAAATCGTGTTGATAAGTAATTTATGTTTTTAGCATCACTAAAAAAAGGAATTATGCATAGAGTTTTATTCTTGATCCTTTATCTGCTCCTGGGCACCTCCCTCTTTGCCCAGGCACCATTGAAGCGACCAGCAAAACCAAAACAGCAGAAGACGATAGTGACGAAACCGAAACCAGCAAAGCAGAAACTTCAAATTAGTGGCACTATAAATGGTCACGACTACGTTGACCTTGGCTTGCCCAGCGGATTGAAATGGGCTACTTGCAATGTCGGTGCAACTCGTCCGGAGGAATTTGGCGACTACTTTGCTTGGGGTGAAATAGAACCCAAAAAGAATTATAGTTGGAGTACCTATAAATATTGTAAGGGTACTGACAAAACACTGACCAAATATTGCACTAATAGTTCCTATGGAATTGTTGATAACATGAGGAACTTGGAGTCCGCGGATGATGTCGCTCATGCACGTTGGGGAGGTAGTTGGCGCATGCCTACCAGTAAAGAACTAGATGAACTAGAGAACGAATGCACCTGGACCTGGATCATGCAGAATGGGGTGAAAGGCAGAAAGGTGACTGGTCCAAACGGTAATAGTATTTTCCTTCCTGCTGCAGGGTCGCGTTACAATAGTGAACTCTGTGACGTTGGTATCTATGGTAATTATTGGTCAAGTTCGCTTGGTTTCGATGACTATCCGGACTATGCATGTACACTTTATATTGATTCGGAGCAATATGGTTATGGCTACTTCAGCAAAGAAGTCGGTTATTCAGTACGTGCCGTAGTGCGTTGAGATTTTACTGAGATCCTTATCTCAGTCTGCTCTCCACCTATTTTCTCAAAATGGCAGGTTCATTGAAGAGGATAGAAAAACAATTAATTATCTGACTAATTTAAATAGGATATGAACATTTTTTCAGTGATTATTTTATGCATTCTTGCGTTGTTCAATGGTGCGGCATTTGTAATGTCTATAATGAGCAAAAATCCGGATGTGTATTCAAAATTAATGTTGTGCTTCACGTTGCCCGTCGCAGTGGGTTGCGTCATGATGCTTTTTAAAAGGAAGCAGGGATTTACCGTAGCCGCATTGGGATTGTTGGTGATGATATTGGGTGCATACTTGCGTGAGGAAGCAACGACGACTCCGTTTTTCATCCAACTGATTCTTTTGCTGCTATCTGTTTATCTCCCTAAAAATGGAGTTCCGCTTTGGAAAGAATGGAAATAACGCAAAAAACCTGTTTTCAGAATAGTTTGTTGGGAAAGTGAATGAAGTGAATTGTTCTTAAAGTCATAACAATAGCGCATATGTATCTAAAACCAGGAACCACGTTACAGGGCGGCAAATATAAAATTGAAAAGAAACTGGGACAGGGAGGATTTGGAATCACCTATCTTGCTGCTCAGGAGGGTTTGAATAGAAAAGTGGCAATTAAGGAATTCTTTATGAAGGACTTTTGCAACAGAAGTTCGGACACGTCCTTTGTCAGTGTACCTTCTGTGGGCTGTCAGGAAACCGTTGAGAAGTTCAGAGGTAAGTTTATGAAAGAGGCTCAGACCATTGCCGGACTGGTTCATGGAAATATCATCCGCATTTATGATATTTTTGAAGAAAATGGTACTGCCTATTACACCATGGAGTATCATCAGCGAGGTTCGCTGAGCGACCTGCTGAAAAAGAATGGTTCGCTGCCGGAGTCAGAAGCCTTGGTATATATCCGTCAGCTTGCCTCTGCGCTTGAATACATCCATGCGCGCAAGATGAACCATTTGGATGTCAAACCGGGAAATGTGCTTTTGAGTGATGGCGGGGAAGCGATTCTGATTGATTTTGGCATGACCAAACGCTATAATCGCGTGGGTCATCAAACCAGTGTTACTCCCGTAGGTGTCAGTAAGGGCTATGCTCCGATAGAACAATACAAAGAGGGAGGCGTGTCGAACTTCTCTCCACAATCAGACATCTATTCTCTTGGAGCGACATTTTATAAACTGTTGACAGGAAAAACGCCGCCTGAAGCACCTGACTTGCAAGAACAGGGCTTCTCCATACCTGCGAATTTGTCCGGGCAGATCAAAAAGGCGATTTCGCAATCTATGCAGGTGTGGCGTAAGGATCGTCCGCAGAACATACCTGATTTCTTGAAAATCCTGAATGGCAGTGGCGAGGCCGAAAAGAACAAACCTGCCTCCAGGAAAGTTGTGACCTCAGATGATGAGGTGACGGTGTTATCGTCAACTCCCAGCACCCCTCCCAAAACACCTAAAGAAACGAGAGTGAACCGCCCGACAGAGAAACCCAAGGAATCAAATCGACACTCGGATCCTCCTAATACGACCGCATCGGTAGCTGCACGCCAAAGCAGTTCCTCCTCATCATCCTCTTCCGATTTGTGGCGCTTTTTGAAAAAGATTAATCCATGGATATATATCTTTCTGGGAGTTATCATTGTGTCATTCATTTGGGACGCAGTGGAAGGCAATGTTGAAGAACCCACTGTGGAGGTTTATGAAACAACCGAGGATGTTGAAGTAGAAGAGTGTTATATAGATGCGAAGGGGTACGAATGGGTCGATTTAGGTTTGCCCAGTGGCTTGAAATGGGCTACTTGTAATGTGGGTGCAAGTAGTCCGGAAGAATATGGAGACTATTTTGCTTGGGGCGAAACTCGTCCGAAAAGCGAGTATAGTTGGAGTACTTATCGATGGTGCAATGGTTCAGACGAAACCCTAACCAAATACTGCACCTATAGTCGATACGGCAAATATGGTAAAGTAGACAATATTGTTACCCTTGATTTATCAGACGATGCTGCTTATGTGAATATGGAATCTGCAGGACGTATGCCGACTTATGCCGAGATGATGGAATTAAGAACTGAATGTACTTGGACCTGGACCAACCAAAAAGGCGTGGATGGTTACAGGGTGAGCAGTAAAACGAATAACAACCGCATTTTTCTCCCTGCGGCGGGTTATCGCGATGGTAGCAGACTTTTTAACGAAGGGTATGCTGTTAGTTATATGACGAGTTCGCTCGATGAGGAACGCCCGAACTGCAATTTATCAAAAAATAAGGGTCCTATAGCAGTATTGGGTGGCGGCAGCGACCGTGCATGTGGGCAATCTGTTCGGGCTGTGTCGGATTGAGAATTTAAGGTGTATTCTTGTCCCTCCTTTCTTTGAAAAGGCGAGCAGGATAAAAATTAAAGAAATTAATTCAGCGCGTAACTATTCCTTTCACTGCTCTACTAAGCAGGAAAGTAAGAAAAGGAGAGGTTGGGTGTTAGAGTGAAATAGTAGTTTTTTAATTTAACTTTGCTAAGTATCTAAATTTATGTACAAAAAAGTATTATTGTTTGTATTATCTGTTTTCTTGGGCAGCACCCTATTTGCCCAGGCACCATTGAAACGTTCCGTAAACAAACCAGCTCCTAAAAAGGCGCAGGTAGCGAAGTCCACTAAAAAAGCGAAGAAAGTATATGACTCAAAAGGACCGTATGATGAGTATGGTTTTGCCCGTGTTACTTTAAACGGAAAATGGGGAATAGTGGACCGCAAAGGAAAAGAAATAGTTCCTCTTGTGTATGATGAAGTTGGTTTTTTTGGTGAACAACATGTGAAAGTAAAACGAAATGAGAAATGGGGACTTGTGGACAAGATGGGTAAATTGGTGATTCCCATTGAATATGATGAAATCTTTGGTTTCAATGAAGAGGGTCTAGCAGAAGTGAAATTAAATGAAAAATCTGGTTTTATTGATCGTAATAATAATGTGGTGATTCCCATTCAATACGAATTTGCCTATAGCTTCTCTGAAGGATTGGCAGCTGTGGAGTTGAATGGAAAATGGGGCTTTATAGACAAAAATAATAATGTGGTCATTCCTTTTCAA